>JBLIIL010000046.1:0-13963 GCA_047634755.1 Methylophilaceae bacterium | reverse complement strand
ATTTATGACAGTGAAATGCCCAATCACCGAGTTCATCCGCAACAAACTCAATCGCGCGCATTTGGCCTACAGCAATATCCGTCGTCACTTCAGGCCATCGTGCAGTCTTCGGCACCCACCCGCCATCAGTCCCCGTGACTTCAAACTCATGCCCATGGATATGAATGGGATGATTAGTCATCGTTAAGTTTCCAACTCTCACACGTACTTTTTCGCCTTGCTTAGCAACGATTGGCGAAGTGCCTGGGAATGCGCGACTGTTAAATGTCCATAAGTTAAAATTCAGCATCGTATTGGTTTTGGGCAAATAGCTACCTGGTTCAATATCATAGGCGTTCAGTAAAAACACATAATCTCTATCTACTTTATGCATATTCATATTTTTAGGATGTGTAATCCAAGAGCCCATCATCCCCATCGCCATTTGCAACATCTCATCAGCATGTGGATGGTACATAAACGTTCCAGCCCGTCTTGCCTCAAATTCATACACGTAAGTTTTACCCGGCTCTATCGCCGCTTGTGTTAAGCCACTCACACCATCCATACCATTGGGCAAACGTTGTCCATGCCAATGCACACTCGTTTTTTCTGGCAGTTTATTAGTTACAAAGATACGTACTTGATCGCCTTCGACCACCTCTATCGTTGGGCCTGGGCTTTGTCCGTTATAGCCCCATAGATTAGCAACCATGCCAGGTGCAATTTCACGTTTGACTGGTTCAGCCACCAAATGAAACTCTTTGACATTCTTGTTCATGCGCCAAGGCAAACTCCAGCCATTTAGCGTGGCTACTGGCTGATAAGGCCGTCCTGTATTAGGCATCAACAAAGGTTGCGTATCGGCATTTCCCATCATGACAGGTTCAGGAATCCCCGCTAATGCGGTTTTATCTACAGCACTCAGCGCAACACCGGCTGCTGCAAATTGTAAAAACTTTCTGCGGTTCATCATAGTGCACTTCCTTCGCTATCTAATGGGGAGCCGACTAAAGCCATATCTAAATCGCTCTCTGCTAACCAAAAAACGCGTAATGCTTCTATATAGTCATTCACAGCTGCTACCTGCTCTCTCGCAGCAACCATTAATGCAAATGGGCTCATCAACATGCCGTTGTATTGAAGCAAGCTCTCTTGCAGCATCGATTTTCGTAGCGGCACCACTTCATCACGATAGCGCTGCGCAATATTAAAGCTAGTCGTGTATTGACTGTATTGCGCTCGCACTTCTGAAGCAGCTAAGATTGCTTGATTATTGGCCTGATGCAGTCTTTGTATATACATGGCCTCCGCACGTTTCACTTTGGCCGTTCCCCAATCAAATAGTGGCAACTCAAACCGCAGTTCCAAGCCTTTTTTAACCGGGTCTCCGCGCCGACCTTCCAGTACGCTGGCTGGGCCAATTTCTAAGACATCAATCAAACGCGTTGTTTTGCTTAAACCAAGCCGTTTAGCCAACGCCTCCGTCTGTAAGCGTGTTTGTTCTAAGTCTAAACGTTTGGAAAAATCAGCTCGATTGACTGTTTTTAGATTGTCTTCAGCATCAGGCAACTCCATCATCCGTGCTGGCAGTTTAAAATCAGCCGGATGTTTTAGACCCAGCAATGCTGTCAGCGCTTCTTCTGCTTGAATACAAGCATTTCCTGCATGACTTAATGCCAGTGCTGACTCCATATAAAAGCCTTGTTCACGCCCTGCTTCTAGCTTATTCCAGTTTCCACCTTCATGCATGCGTTTAGCCAGCTGATAAGTCGCTTCCGCCGACTCATTCACTTGCTCAAGGTAATCCACAGTCTGTTTTGCCGCTAACGCGTTAATGTAGGCATTACGTGTCTGCCTAGCCATGCTCAACACATGCAACACCATGTTGTTTTGCGTTGCTTCAAACCGCTTTTTCTCAATTGCAGTCGCTTTACCCATTGTAAATAACGCCATGATATTCATGGTGATGCTTTGTTCAATGGCGTAGTCACCTCGATGTTTTGCATACAACATCGAGAAACTAGGGTTAGGTAAGCGCCCTGCCTGTACTAAATCTGCTTCAGCCAGTTGTAGTGAGTAAAAGTCAGCTTGTAATTGTGCGTTGTTAAGTAACGCAATCTGCACAACATTTTCTATGTTTAGTGGTGCGCTTAATAAAGCCTGTACTTGCTCAGCACTTTTTTGCTTAACTTCATTAGAGCTTGCCCACACGGGGGTTTGTTTGATATAGCGTTGTGTGGTTTTTTGTACTTCATTAAAACCACCATCTTCGCTAAATGTCGCGCAACCTGCTAGCCCCAATAGGCAGAGCAAATACAATAATGCTTTATAGTAATACGCAACGTGACGTTGCAATGGGTAAAACATAATAAACCTCCAATATAATTAAACAAACTACGGACGAATTCGTCCTATGTGTTTAACTGAATATCGGTGGTCGAAAGGCAGGTGTATCGTTGATGGATTTAAAAACAACATCAATGGATAGCGGCGCTGTCGATGTTAATGCTGGTATCGCTAATCCAAGCGCCGTATCAAAACTGGCCATTGACGTCGCCATCATACAAAAACCACAAGCAATACATTGATGTATTTTTTCACTTTTCTGGTTGCCGATTTTATCGTGGCAAGATGCCGATTCGGCTTGTTGAGTCTGTTGACCCTGCAACGTCATTTGCAAGCTCATTGCACTCGCTGTCACCATAAACACGGGTAACCAAGCCATCAATAAAATGCAAATCAACTTCTTCATAAGAAATAGGATAATCTGCCATTCACTTAAGTTCAACCATTACTTACACTTAACCTTAAATCTAAGTAATACGCTATCGGCTTGCTCATCATTGCCGTTGCCTTTATCCTACCATTGAAAAGTGCCTCAACACCCCAATATAATAGCTAATCCCTTAAGTCATGGAGTCCGCGATGTCAGCAGAACAGCAGCCAGAAGAGAATCAAGGTTTTATTAAAGAATATTCCGAAGATGGCTTCTGGGATAAGTTAGTTAAGTTTGCAAAAACGGCTGGTAAAGACGTGATTGAAAAAGCACTTTGGCTCTATTATGCCGCCGAAAACCCCAAAACACCGACATGGGCTAAAACGGTCATTTATGGCGCTTTAGGCTACTTTATTTTCCCTGTTGATGCCATTCCAGATATTGCACCGATGGTCGGCTACGCGGACGATTTAGGCGTGCTAGCATCAGCGATTGCTGCCGTCAGCTTATATATTAATGATGATGTAAAAGTACTTGCCACACAAAAACTAAACGATTGGTTTGGCGAATCGCAGTAGCATGAGCACCAAAGAAACTAAGCCTACAGACGACAACATAATGGATGAGATTATGTGTGAATGTACAGGCACCACACGTGGTAAGATTTTTGATTTATTCGCACAAGGTTTAGACTTTGATGCGATTTCAAGTAAGACTGGCGTTAACACTGGTTGTGGTGGCTGCGAGTGGGAGGTAGAGTCATTTATTGAAGCACTTGAAGAAGGCAAGAAAAACTAAATGGACTGGAATATATTTGTAACAATCTTTGCTTCTGTGTTCATCGCAGAACTCGGTGACAAAACACAATTAGCTACCATGCTTTTTGCAGCTGATAAAGACGTCAGTAAATTCACCGTTTTATTGCCGCTTCATTTGCATTGATTGTAGTAACTGCACTTGGTGTATTAGCAGGCTCTATTTTATCGTCCTATATCAATGAAAAATATCTGCATTACATAGCAGGTGTCGGCTTTATCGTAATTGGGGTTTACACGCTATATCACGCGGCTTAATGCAATAAAACTTAAGCTTTAGCGTTACTAATCCAAACACTTTCATAAGGCATTAACGTCATCTCCTCTTGCAGGTTATCAAACACGCGCCCTGTAATTAAATCCAACCATTCGTCAGTGCTAATTAAGTTAATATCAATCAATGGAATCGTTTGTGTTTGATTACTGATGTTATTGATGCAGAAAATCGATTGTTGCCTATCTAAGCTTTGACGCCAGAATGCAAAAATCTCAGTGCCAAAATGCAAAGTAAACTGAATTGCATTCGGATGGAAAGCCTGTTGCTTTTTACGAATCGCAATCAGATGTTTGAGCGCATTAAAGACTTGATGATGATGGCTTTCTGTATCATCCAGTTGCGCTAATAAATCACAGACCTCCCACTTAGAGCGGTTAATCGAACGATTATTGCCCGTGTGCTCTACGCGTTCTGCATTATTCTCAGTACCAAGCAGACTATGGATATAAAATGCTGGTACGCCTTCTAACGCTAACATAATAGTGTGCGCACTGATAAAGCGTTGAATTTGATGGTTGTCTACACCATCGACATTACCTTTTAATGCGTCGAATAAGCTAATGTTGATTTCGTATGGTTTATCTTCACCTTCTACCGTTTTACGATAGCTGACCTTAGCACCGAAGTTTTGCATGGTATCGACCATGCGCTGTTTCTCTTCATCCGCGAGCAAACCATCTAATGGCCGCAAGCCAACACCATCATGTGAGGCAATAAAGTTAAAGTAAGTCGTCCCATTTTGCGCAGGCGGCATACTCATTAGCCATGATTTTAAATGATGGCAATTACCCATAATCAGGGTGTAAATCAACAATGGCGGTAATGAGAAGTTATAAATCATATGCGCTTCATTGCCATTGCCAAAGTACGTTAAATTCTCACGGTTTGGCACATTGGTTTCGGTAACCACGATCGCATCTGGTGTGTGATGCTCAATTAAAAGTCGCAGCACTTTAATGATTTCATGCGTTTGTTGCAGGTGAATACAAGAGGTACCAGCCTCTTTCCATAAAAAGGCCACTGCATCCAAACGAAATACTTTCAAACCATTTTTCAGGTATTCATAAATGATATTGGCAAACTCAACCAAGACTTGAGGATTGGCAAAATTAAGATCAACTTGGTCTGGGCTAAAGGTACACCAAACATGCTTTTTGCCATCAACGGTTTCGACTGGGTTTAACAAAGGCGAAGTTCTTGGGCGGACGACCTGACTGGTATCCGTGCCTTTATCTGTAACGAAAAAGTAATCCTTGCCTGGTGATAAGCCCTTTTTAAAATTATCAAACCACCAGCTACGTACTGACATGTGGTTCAACACCAAGTCAGACATCAGGTCAAAGTCTGCACTGATGGCCTTAATATCTTCCCAATCACCATGTGACTCGTTAACCGCAAGATAATCAATCACAGAGAAGCCATCATCCGAACTAAACGGAAAGAATGGTAGGATATGAATCATACTGATGACATCGGCTAAATGCTGATGCGCAAACGCATTGAGTACGGCTAAAGGCGTTTTATCTCCATCTGACAAGGTATCAGCATAGGTAATCAATGCAACGGACTGTTCGCTCCAATTATTATGCTGCGGCACTGGCACTTGATAACCAGTATCCAAGTGCATGGCGCTGATCAGGGTTTGTGTCAGTGCCTCATTGTCATTATCTATATAGACTTTATCTAAATGTGTCAGTAGCTTGTCGTGCAGTTCGCTATAATTACCTTGCTTGTCCATCATTTCGAATATTGCGCCATATCAGCATCAACAGCGGCTAAGAACTCTGCCTGCAAATCAGGCAAGGCACTATTCACTCGATTCCAACTTGGGATAAATGGCGTGTCCATAGGGTTATCCAAGAAAGAGTTGCCTGCATCCATAATACACTGTGCGAAAGTCTCTACGGCTTGCTCTTCTTTATGACGATCAAACGTTAAACCATTGATCACCGCATCATTTTGGTAGGTTTCAATTAAGTCCAGTGCATTACGGTAATAGGTCGCTTTAATGGTTCTAAATGCTTCAGTCGAAAACAGCTGTCCCTCTGTCGCTAATTTTCTAAATAGCGCTTTTGAAATATCGATACTCATTTTAGCCAACCCTTTAGTCGCATCATCTGCTGAAAGGTCTTGGTGTTTATGATCGTAAGTATCGGCAATATCAACTTGGCAGATACGATTGGTTGCGTAGTTACGTTTCAACTCAGATAACACGCCAATTTCCAAACCCCAATCACTTGGAATACGAATATCGCTAATAACGTCTGTTCTAAATGAAAACTCACCCGCTAATGAATAACGAAAACTATCCAAATATTCCAAGATTTCACTCGGTGCACAGGCTTTTTTCAATGCACGAATGAGTGGTGTTACGAGCAAACGATTCACACGGCCATTTAGCTTACCTCCTGCCAGTCTCGCATAAAACCCCTTACAGAACATATAGTTAAAATTTGGATTAGCCACTGGATAAATTAAACGTGCAAGTAAATCACGCTTGTAAGTCAAAATATCGCAGTCATGCATAGCAACCGATGACGCTCGTCCTGAAGCCAAGGCATAGCCCATACAGAACCAGACATTACGGCCTTTTCCTTTTTCAATCGGCGATATTTCTTCTGCCTTCAATTTCGCATCAATGGCTTGCAGTCGTGGTCCGTCATTCCAAAGAATTTTTTTACGTTGTGGTAATTCGTTGAAAAATTCCAATGCATATTTATACTGATCTTCAGTAGCTGCATCTAAGCCGATAATGATTTCATCGAGATAATCGACACTTTTGAGTTCTTGAACAATATTTTTAAGTCCAGGGCCTTCTAATTCTGAAAACAACGAAGGTAAAATCAATGCTAGTGGTCGTGTTTTACTAAACTCTTTGAGTTCAGCTTCAATCTCCTCAACGGGTCTTCTATTTAAATTATGTAAGGTGGTAATGACACCATTCTGATAAAAATCACCCATTGCTACACTCCTTATTTTTTACCAATTAAGTTTCTGATAATTTTGTTGCTAATAGTTTTAGTATTTCTTCATTCCAGCCTGCAGGGCCTTCTATGTTGCTAAAAATAGCACGCGTATTGTTTAGTTTCATTTCAGCCGACCGCACCGATTTAATGACGATGGCAATATCGACAGTTTCTAGCATCGGCAAGTCATTTGGACTATCGCCTAAACCAATCGTGACAATCTGTTTATTCGGGTACTTTTTCTCAAAGAACGCACGTGATGCATCAATCGCCAACCCTTTATCAAACAAACCAATCACATGATAAAAACGTCCGCCTTTAATCAGTTTTAAACCCTGCGCATGAATCGCTTGTGTAAACAGTTGCAGGTCTTCTTCTGTACCTTCCCAAAGCAACGGTTCAGAACCGAAACGCTGTTTAGCCATTTTCGAACCTGCTTCGCTTAAACCGGTTAAATGACTCACTTCTTTTGCGCTCAACATATCAAAGCTACGAAATTGAAAGCCTTGTTCTTTTAAGGCATAAACCGCTTTTAAAATCATTGCATATTCACTAGAGAAATTAATGACTTCACCAGAGACGTTCTCAAAGTAGTTTGGCGGGTTAATCATTGCCGCACCATTTTCGACAATAAATGGATATTCATTACCCATCTTGGCACGAATTTGGTTCATTTCTGGCATGGTTTTACTGGAATTTAAAACCACTGGAATATCAAGCGATTTCAACTTCTCCAATGCAGGCTTGGCAGCATCAAAGCTGTAATCATGATGATCCAGTAGCGTAGCGTCTAGGTCGCTAAATACAATGTATTGTGTCGTCTGCACTAGTCCTCATCTCTATACGAAACTTGTTGAATCGAGTGATCTTGCGCTAACGCAATCAACACATTCGCATGTGTAGGCATGGTATTCAGCATGTGAGTGGTTAATCGTTCATAATGCATCATGAACCGATTTAGTGCATTGGTATCCATCAATCCTTTCGTTGGTGCATTTGATGCACCATTATTGGCTTTATTAGCCTTTTCCTTAATACCATGCATTTTCCTTGCCAACTTTTTTTCTTGCAGCGCTCGCCACTTACGCACACAATCAAAACTAGGTGCTTTTAGCATCACCAGCAAGTCAAATTGATTAAAAAATGGTTGGTAAAAACTATTTAACTGTTCGTTCATATACGAACGCCATCCCTGCTCAGCATCTTCATCAGCTTCTAATGGATTAATTGGAAGCACTAAATCTGCTGGCGACATTGCCGTTGCACCAACACACCAACCCTCGAGAAAAATCACATCAACAGCACCTTCAACACTAGGCCATTGGCCTTCTAGCTTACGATCATCTTGCGCCTTATCAAAGGCTGGCAGCAACACGCTACCGCCCTTCTTAGCTACTAACAGCTGATTAATCACAGATTGACCTAAGACCAACTCATGCGTCCCTGGTACGCCACGTGTTTGTAATAAAGGATGAATGTCTTTAGCCAGTTGTTGTCGTTTGGAATAGGAATAATATAAATCATCAATCGACAGCACCGCCGCACGTTTATCTTGTGTTTTTAAGTAAGCTTGTAGAAACAAAGCCAATGTCGATTTTCCAGTGCCTTGTGCACCATTCACTGCAACTAATAGCGTCGAACCTTTTTCATCATGTTTTGCAGCCACATGTGTAGCCAACTGCTCATAATACGGCAAGATGTCAGCCTCAAAAGCAGCGGAAAGTTGTTCTTGTTGTAACAGGCCTTTAATTAAACTCATGTAAACGATTCTCTTCTCAAAATGCAATAGCACTAAAAAAGCAGCGTGACCATGCTGGCAACAACGCTGCTTTTAATCGTACTATTTTTATTTAAATTTATTACTTAATAAACAACATTTCACGATATTTAGGCAATGGCCATTCACTGTCAGATACTAATGTTTCTAGTGTATCTGCAGCAGCACGTACATCATCCATTAAGCCACGTACTTCGTCAGCTAAGAACTTCATATGCTCTTCAATTGTCGCAAAGTCATGTTTTGCAATAGCGGTTTCAAGCATACCAACAGCCGTCATCATTGCATTGGCTGCGGCAGTCACCGCATCAGCAGGAGATGGTGTTAATTTAGCGCTCACTGAACCTAGCTTAGACAAATAAGTCACTGCGGCTGGGTAAATAATGGTTGTTGCCATTTCAACAGTTAGCTTAGCCTCAACTTCAAGTGCTAACACGTATTGCTCAGAATACACTTCAAAACGACTCTCTAATTCACCTGGTGTTAATACGCCAGTGCTAGAGAATAACTCAACAACTTCAGGTGCTTTAAATGCTGGCAATGCATCTGCAGTCGTTGGAATGTTTTTCAAACCACGCTCTTTAACAGCCATTTCATGCCACTCAGTAGAGTAGCCATCGCCGCCAAATATTGCATTACCGTGTAATTCCATCAACTCTTTTAACACAGAGAATACAGCTACCTGTGTTTTAGCACCATCATCTAGCTCAGCCTTCAGTTTGTCAGCAATCCAGTTTAATGAATCAGCTAACATCGTGTTCATCGCCACTAAAGGACCAGAAACAGATTGTGATGAACCAACCGCACGGAACTCAAATCGGTTACCAGTAAATGCAAATGGCGATGTACGGTTACGATCACCTGGATCACGTGTGAAGTTTAGAATTTGTGATAAACCTAAGTCCATCTCGCCGCCGTCAGTCGGTGCATGTAATGTACCTGTTTTGATGTCATCAAATACTTTTTCTAATTGGTCACCTAAGTAAACAGATAGAATCGCAGGCGGCGCTTCATTCGCGCCTAAACGATGGTCATTCGCAGCAGAAGCAATCACTGCGCGTAATAAAGGACCATATTTATGCACACCACGAATCACCGCACCACAAAATAATAAGAAGTTAAGGTTTTCGTTTGGTGTTTTACCCGGATCAAGCAAGTTACCTTGTGTTGAGTTACCAACAGACCAGTTAACGTGTTTACCAGAGCCATTCACGCCTGCGAATGGTTTTTCATGTAATAGGCAAAGGAAGCCGTGCGCTTTTGCTGTATTTTTCATCACAGTCATTAATAACTGTTGATGGTCAGCCGCTACGTTAGCAGCTTCGTAATAAGGGGCAATCTCGAATTGACCAGGAGCAACTTCGTTATGGTGTGTTTTAGCTGGAATACCAAGCTTATATAGCTTGTCTTCAAAATCTTGCATAAACACTTGAACACGCTCAGGAATCGCACCAAAGTAATGATCATCAAACTGCTGACCTTTAGGTGATACTGCACCGAATAATGTACGGCCCGCTAACAATAAGTCAGGACGTGCATTCGCGAATCTCTCATCAACCAAAAAGTATTCTTGCTCAGCGCCACAGCTAGAGTTCAAACGGGCGATTTCTTCTTCGCCCATTAAAGACAATACTTTTTGTCCCGCGTCATTCATTGCCGCGTTAGAGCGTAATAAAGGAATCTTTTTATCTAATGCTTCACCAGTCCAAGACATAAATACACTTGGAATCGTCAATACAGCACCGTTGGCTGTTTGCATGATATACGCAGGACTCGTAGGATCCCAAGCCGTATAACCACGCGCAGCATTCGTCATACGAAGGCTACCGTTAGGGAATGATGAACCGTCTGGCTCACCTTTAATCAACAAGCTACCAGTAAACTCAGTAATAGAGCCGCCGTCAGAGTTTGTAATGATAAAACCATCGTGCTTTTCAGCAGTCGCGTTTGTCATTGGGTAGAAAATGTGTGAGAAAAACTTAGCACCTTTAGCCATCGCCCAGTCTTTCATTGCCGCAGCAACCACATCAGCAGTTACAGGATCTAATGCAGCACCTGTTTCTACTGTTTTCTTCATCGCTTTAAATGCAGATTTTGAAAGTGATTCTTCCATCTGTACTAAACCAAATACATCACTCGCCCAAATTTCCTTAAGAGGTGCTGTCATCCCTGTATCAAAAGGCGCTGCCTTTGCAATTCCAGAAATCGCCTCTAGTCGTGACTCATTACCGCTCATCTATTTCCCCTATAAATATTTAATGATAAAGATAGATTCTTTTTGATTCTCATCAATGTTGCTAGCAACATTCTCACTGAGAATCGATGCTTAAGTAGTGCTGTAAGCAATAATTGTACCAGCCTATCCAAACTATGGTCGGAACGAGATTATAGCAAGGTAAGCGTTATGTTGCAGTGCATTTAACTCAAAACACCATAAGAGGATCATCCGCGATCACGCATTATCATGGAAGATGACGCACCAATATGAATAACAATAGTAGAAAGCAACCCATCTAGGAAAAGTAATATCGATCAAACGCACTTTTTTATCATATGGAATATTAATCGCTGTAGGTATCACGCTATCCTCTTTTGCAATCAATAATAATGTGCCTGAAAATCAAGAGGCGCCTGCTAAAACAGCACTACATCCACTCGATGAGTGAATCTCACTTAAATTCTATCCTGAGATAAAAGTACGTCAACTCACTAAAATTCGATCGTATTTCAAATACATTCAAAGTATCGTCCGCTTAATTGCTGAAGAACAATTTATCGAAGCTGCGACAATTGCTGAAACAAAATTAGTTGGTCGTAGATATAAGTAAAATTTATCCCACCTTCATAAACAATGGCAGCTTTAAACTGATGAAGGGGATTACCCTCTTCTTAAAGAGTATATGAATGTACTCAGAAAGATCGCTTGCATGTATATTGCTATATACAAATGAAATTGATGAGTGCTCTAGATATATGAAGGCATTAAGTAAAAGTTTTGAATTTCCTGTTAACAGCACCCCTATTATATTTATCGGAGATAACTCCGGAAGGTCAGACGGTTTCAAATAAAATGAAAGTTACACCTATATCCCAATTCCAGTGGGTTAAAAAACATTATTCAGAACTTAAATACCATTCGTTTACGCTCTAGCGCACAGGTCGAAATAGCTGAACGTCGTATAGGATGTTTGCTAAGCGACTTGGTGAATGGTTAGCCTGCGTAACGCGTTCCGCTTATTATCACCCTACTTAGCTTAGAGTCAAAAAATACAACTGCACCACAATCACAACCAACAAGACAAAACTAATTACTTGCCAAACGCAGCTAGGGTTTTATTCAAGTAATGGCCGGCGTTTATAGCTTTGCATCAGCGTGGCATTGGGTTTCTGTAAATCAGCCCAAAACTCAGAATAAGCATCATGGCGTTGGAGGTAGCTGGGGCGATGTAATTGACTGAGTCGACGGGTGTATCTTCATCATCAAGATGCAGACTTATCCTTCATTGGGCAACGGTCCTTCTTTGGATTAGCTTTTTAGCACAGGACATGCCAATGTTTTTATCAAAAAATATCATTAAGTTAAGCTATATCTGACGCCGAAAAACAAGTAATAACGCCCTACTTGTGTGCGTTAATATTATTGTGGTGCGTTACTTTCCTCTAAAAGTGTGCAGCCCAATTAGTCAACAGTGAGGAGCTATTTACATTAATGTGCTTACCAAGGTACAACATCATGAGAAAATCGCATAACTTCATATAAAAGCATTAAAATACGGTCACAATGAAATCAAAAATTATTACTAAAGAAGGCTTTAAAAAGCTCAATGCAGAACTCGTGCACCTGTGGCAAGAGGTGCGGCCAGAAGTCACTAAGATGGTGGCATGGGCAGCTAGCTTGGGTGATCGCTCTGATAACGCCGACTATCAAACCAACAAACAAGCGTTACGTAAGCTTGATAAAAGAATCCGCTTTTTAGAAGTCACCCTCGGTGATATTCAAGTCGTTGATTACAACTCACAACAAGATGGGAAAGTTTTTTTTGGTGCGTGGATTGAGCTAGAGGATGAAGATGGGAAAATCTTGAAAATCAGAATCGTTGGCCCAGAAGAGATCTACGATACAAAGGACTATGTTTCCATTGATTCTCCTATAGCACTCGCTTGTATTGGAAAATCTGTCGATAATGAAATTATCGTCAATGCACCTAATAAGAAACACTATTGGACGATTACTGCTATTCGCTATTAAGCCCCATTCTAATAACAAATAGATTAATAGCCATTAGGCGCTTGGCTGCCTAATACTTTGACGTCATAGACAAAATACTCGGTATCGCCAAAGCAGCTAGTCGGAATCCATTTATGTTGCTTATACAACAAGCGCACACGCTTACCATTACTCGCGTTAATTTTTGCATAAACAACAGCATTTTTAGCCGTAAAAAAGAATTTCTCTGCTTGCGTCCCTGGTGCTGTAACCAATACCTGCTCACCTTCATACGTTTTACAAACAAAGCCTTTTTGCGATATTTTTTGCACAGGTCCAACCCGTTCACCTGATGAGTAGACCCAATGCAGGGTAAAAAAAGTGTAAATAACTAATAATATAAATGGAATAAGAATAATACTCAGCCATTTTAAATACATCTTAATCGTTGCTAGCATGCTAGCGTCTCCAAACAGTCGATTGATTTCAGTCATTATCTTATAAAACACAATGCTGCGGGTGTGTTTTATAAGATTAAAGTCTCGCGATTGATGCTGTGTCGTTTAGAATATTGCTATGTCATTTCCAACAGCTTCAACCACTATCCTGTGCGCCACTAGCCGCCTTGCGCGTAGTCTGCACATGGCACAGCAACGTGCGCACATTGCCAGTGGTGAAACGCAGTGGGAAGCGCCGCATATAACGACGCTTTCTGAGTGGTTAAGCAGTGTAGTTGAAACAGCGATTTTACTGGGTGAGATTGATGCGGATAGCGTGCCAACGAATGTATTGAGCGCCACACAAGAAGGCTTGTTGTGGGAGCAAAGCATACAGCAATCACTGAAAGATAATGACACAGCGGATTTGTTTGATACAACTGGGTTGGCGAGTGCCGCGATGGAGGCAAACCGTTTGCTGACTGAGTGGCGTTTGTATCTTAATCAAGAGGAAACCACTGAAGAAACACAGCAATTTATGCAATGGCGTGAACAATTTCAACAACTGTGTAAACAGAGCAATGTATTAGAAGCTGTACGCTATGAAGCTTGGCAAATCACTTGTTTGCAAAAAGACGCAGGACAATTACCTAATCAGGTTCAATTTGCAGGGTTTGACCGAATACACCCAAATACGCAACGATTAATCGCCGTATTGAAAGCACGTAGTGTAACGGTGAGTACTTATCCACTCACACTTTCAGCGCCACAACAGTTAGCGCATGT
>JBLIIL010000045.1:0-14404 GCA_047634755.1 Methylophilaceae bacterium | reverse complement strand
GCTCATCTGATGGTTTATCACGTGGTACTCCATTTAAAACAACAGGCTCACAAATTACTGTGCCAGTTGGTGTAGGTACTTTGGGTCGCATTATGGATGTATTGGGTCGCCCTATTGATGAAGCTGGCCCTATCGATTCTAAAGAGCGTCGTTCAATTCACCAAAAAGCACCTGCTTTTGAAGAGCTATCACCTTCTGTTGATTTGTTAGAAACAGGTATTAAAGTGATTGACTTGGTTTGCCCATTTGCTAAGGGTGGTAAAGTTGGTTTGTTCGGTGGTGCGGGTGTTGGTAAAACCGTTAACATGCTTGAACTAATTAACAACATTGCTAAACAGCATTCTGGCTTATCTGTATTTGCAGGTGTTGGTGAGCGGACACGTGAAGGTAATGACTTCTATCATGAAATGGCAGAAGCTGGCGTGATTAAGCTTGACGACATGAAAGAATCAAAAGTAGCGATGGTGTTTGGCCAAATGAATGAGCCACCTGGTAACCGTTTACGTGTTGCGCTTTCTGGCCTTACTATGGCTGAGAAATTCCGTGATGAAGGTCGTGACGTGTTGTTCTTCGTGGATAACATCTACCGTTACACATTGGCTGGTACTGAAGTATCTGCACTATTAGGCCGTATGCCTTCAGCTGTGGGTTACCAACCAACACTAGCTGATGAGATGGGTAAATTGCAGGAGCGTATTACTTCTACTAAAGCAGGTTCAATTACATCTATCCAAGCGGTATACGTACCTGCGGATGACTTGACCGATCCATCACCAGCAACAACATTCCAGCATTTGGATTCAACTGTTGTGCTTTCACGCGACATTGCTTCTCTTGGTATCTACCCAGCGGTTGATCCACTAGACTCGTCTTCACGTCAATTAGATCCACTGATCGTTGGTGAAGAGCATTATGCAGTTGCTCGTGGCGTGCAACAAACATTGCAACGCTATAAAGAGTTACGCGACATTATTGCTATTTTGGGAATGGACGAGCTTGCTCCTGAAGATAAATTAGCTGTTGGCCGTGCACGTAAAATCCAACGTTTCTTATCACAACCTTTTCACGTTGCTGAAGTGTTTACAGGAGCGCCTGGTAAATACGTACCACTAAAAGAAACCATCAAAGGCTTTAAAGCGATTGTAGCTGGTGAGTATGATCACCTACCTGAGCAAGCTTTCTACATGGTTGGCGGTATCGAAGAGGCTGTTGAAAAAGCCAAAACACTTTAAACTAAGTTTGTGAGAAATAAATAATGGCAAATACAGTTCGTGTTGACGTAGTAAGCGCTGAAGAGGAAATCTTTTCTGGTGAGGCTGAGTTTATCGTAGCACCAGCATCAGCAGGTGAGGTGGGTGTTTACCCACATCACGCGCCGATGATTACAACGATTAAATCTGGCGCGTTACGAATTAAACTACCTGATACTAAAGAGGAAACACTCATCTTTATCTCAGGTGGCATGCTAGAAGTACAACCGGGTTTGGTGACCGTATTGGCTGATACAGCGATACGTGGCCATGATTTAGATGAAGAAAAAGCAATTGCAGCTAAAGAAGCGGCAGAAGAAGTGATGAAAAATAAAGCTTCGGATATAGACTATGCTAAAGCGCAAGCTGAGTTGACAAAAGCGGTAGCACAAATTCAAGCGATTAAAAGACTACGTAAGCAATAATTGGTACGTGATAAAAAGGCGGCTTTTTAGCCGCTTTTTTATTATCTATTAGTATGTGTACTCTCGTAGTATGATAAACAATCATATGCAAAATAATCAATTAAACATCATTATTCTCGCTGCGGGCAAAGGCACGCGCATGCATTCTAGCCAGCCCAAAGTGATACATGAAATTGGTGGGAAGGCTCTTTTAGGACATGTTATTGACTGTGCTAAGAGTTTAAATCCAAGCAAGATTATTGTGGTTTATGGTTTTGGTGGCGAACAAGTAAAAGCCGCTTTTCAAGAAGAAAACCTTGTTTGGGCCGAACAAAAAGAGCAGTTAGGTACTGGCCATGCAGTGCAACAAGCATTACCTCATTTAGAAGAAAATTCGAAGACCCTAATATTATTAGGTGATGTGCCATTAATCAGCAGTGAAGCTTGCAAGGCTTTACTTGCACAAGCCAATAATCAATTGATGATTCAGTCATTTAACAAACCTAGCCCAACAGGCTATGGCAGAATTGTGCGCAATGAAAAAGGATTAGTGCATGCGATTGTTGAAGAGAAAGATGCGACACCAGAACAACGTGCTATTAATCAAGTGAATACGGGCATTATGGCAATGCCAACTAAACAGCTTTCAAACTGGTTAAGTCGATTAAGTAATGATAATACGCAGGAAGAATACTACTTAACCGATATCGTTGGTTTTGCTGTTGAGGATAATATTCAAGTCAATGCAGATATTACCGATGATGAATGGTCAGTGACCGGTGTTAATAGCAAACAAGATTTAGCTTTAATCGAACGTGTTTACCAACAACGACAAGCAGAAGCATTGCTGAAAAAAGGCGTGACCTTATTGGATCCAGCACGTATCGATATTCGTGGACAGCTAGAGACAGAAAAAGATGTCACCATTGATGTGGGCTGTATTTTTGAAGGCCAAGTACAGCTAGGTGAAGGTGTAAAAATTGGCGCTTATTGCATCATCAAAAACACTAACATTGCTGCAGGTACAGCCATTGCACCATTTACCCATATCGATGATGCAACCATTGGTGAAAATAGCAAAATAGGCCCTTATGCAAGATTGCGTCCAGGTACGGTGCTGAGTAATGAAACACATATCGGAAATTTTGTAGAGCTTAAAAATGCACAAGTGGATACAGGAAGTAAAATTAACCACTTAAGTTATATAGGTGATGCATCAATTGGTAAAAAAGTAAATATTGGAGCTGGTGTCATTACCTGTAATTATGATGGTGCAAACAAATTTAGAACAATGATTGAGGATAATGTATTCGTTGGCTCTGATAGTCAATTAGTGGCACCAGTTACTATTAGACAAGGTGCTACCATCGCTGCTGGATCTACCATTACAAAAGATACCCCAGCAGATGCGCTTACGTTGTGTCGTGCAAGAGAACAAAAATCAATCATCGGTTGGAAACGACCTGTTAAAGTAAAGAAAGACTAGGCGTATGTGCGGCATTGTCGGCGAAGTAGCAAAAAAAAATGTAGTTCCTACTCTCATTGAAGGTTTAAGCCGTCTTGAGTATCGTGGCTATGACTCTGCGGGAATTGCCATTCTAGATGGAGATATTAAACGTGTCCGTGCCGTTGGCCGTGTTGCAGAAATGCAAGCAAAGGCAGAAAGTGAACAACTGTCAGGTTTGGTTGGTATTGGTCATACGCGTTGGGCAACCCATGGTGGGGTGACAGAAAGCAATGCGCACCCACACGTTTCACGAGATGAAATTGCGGTTGTGCATAATGGCATAATTGAAAACCATGACGAACAGCGTGATCGGTTAATAGCACTAGGCTATACATTTACTTCGCAAACCGATACAGAAGTCATTGCACACTTAATCCATTATCATCACGACCAAGGTGAGTGCTTACTGTCTTCGGTGAAGTTTGCTATAAAAGAGTTGACGGGTGCTTTTGCCATTAGTGTGATTTCTATTAAAGAACCTAATAGCATGATTACCGCTCGTCAAGGTTGTCCATTATTGGTTGGTTTAGGTGAAGAGGCAAACTATATTGCATCTGATGTATCAGCCGTATTGGCAGAAACACGAAAAGTCATTTATCTAGAAGATGGCGATGTTGCAACAGTAACAGCTAATGGTGTGACCATTTGGGATAAAACTGACACAGAAATAGAGCGCGAGGTACATATGAGCAATGTGTCTTTGGCGAGTATGGAGCTTGGCCCTTATACACACTTTATGCAAAAAGAAATTCATGAGCAACCGCGTGCGCTGACTGATACGATTGAAGCGTTGATAGATGATGCAAGTTTCTCTCCTGCATTATTTGGCGATGATGCCGAAGCCATTTTTCAGCAAGTCGATAGTGTTTTAATCCTAGCGGCAGGCACAAGTTATTATGCAGGCTTGACTGCTAAGTACTGGTTAGAAAGTATTGCTGGCTTATCGACTAATGTTGAAATTGCGAGTGAATATCGCTACCGCACCTCTGTGCCAAACTCTAAACAATTAATCGTGACTATTTCTCAGTCTGGTGAAACACTAGATACGATGGAAGCGCTTAAGCATGCAAAAAGTTTAGACCAAGAACTGACACTGTCAATTTGTAATGTGCAGGAAAGCGCCTTACCCCGCGCTTCAAAATTAGTACTCTATACACGTGCTGGAGCTGAAATTGGCGTGGCGTCGACCAAAGCATTTACAACACAATTAGTTGCATTATTCACGTTAGCAGTGGTGCTAGGCAAACAGCTAGGGCGTGTCAGCAAAGACGATGAAGATGGATATTTAGGTGATTTACGTCATTTACCTGTTAGTGTCCAATTTGCGCTAAATTTAGAACCGCAAATTAGTGAATGGGCAAAACGATTTGGTGATAAAGAGCATGCTTTATTTTTAGGTCGCGGCGTACATTATCCGATTGCATTAGAAGGCGCGTTAAAATTGAAAGAAATTTCATACATTCATGCCGAGGCTTATCCAGCAGGTGAGCTAAAACATGGCCCATTAGCATTGGTTGATAGCAATATGCCAGTCGTGGTGATAGCGCCGAATGATGCCTTGCTGGAAAAAGTAAAATCCAATATGCAAGAAGTGAGCGCACGTGGTGGAGAGTTATTTGTCCTTGCTGATGCAGACAGTCACTTTACGGAATCAGAAGGCGTGCATGTGATTCGTACACCAAGGCATGTTGGCGTACTTTCTCCAATCTTACATACGATTCCAGTACAGTTATTGTCGTACCATGTTGCCTTGCTTAAAGGCACAGATGTTGATAAGCCAAGGAATCTGGCTAAGAGCGTTACTGTAGAGTAGCGGCCCAAGCACGCAAGGGGCTTGCTAAGGCACCAAGACGTTAGCTACAACCAATCCCAATCCGTTCTTTCTTTATGGGGCGCTTCACGTGCAAGCCAATCCCATAAAGCCGGTGTAATAAAGCGCATTAATCTAGCTACCCAGCCCATTTGCCAAGGAATAACAATAAAACGGCGTTTATGATCAATTGCTTTAATGCATTTTCGTGCAAATACATCAGCATCCATTAGAAATGGCATCTTGTAATTGTTAATATCAGTCATTGGTGTACGAATATAGCCTGGTGCAATAGTCATTACATTAATGCCCTCAGTTTGTAGTTCTACTCGCAAACTTTCAAGGTAAGTAATGGCAGCCGCTTTGCTAGCGCTATAAGCACCAGCACCCGGTAATCCACGAATGCCGGCAACACTAGCGATGCCGACTAATTGTGTTTGTTCGGACTTTGCTTCACGCATAGCCGCAATAAATGGACTAAAAGTATGTACCATGCCCATGACATTAATATCCATAATGGCTTGAAATGGAGCAATATCTTCTTTATGTTCGGTCAGTGTGCCGCGACCTACTCCTGCACTAGCAATGATGATATTAGGTGTACCGAAACGGGTTAAAAAATCTAACGCTGCCTTATTAAGTGTTGCATGATCTCTAACATCTAGAGAGTAAGTTACACAGCTTACTTGATACTTGGACTTAAGCTCCGCCGAGATTTGTTGTAAAGCATCTGCTTTACGGCCGACTAACCCAAGCACTAAATTTTGTTGACTATACTGGGCTGCGTATTCGCGAGCTAAAGCTAAGCCAATTCCACTTGAAGCGCCTGTAATGAATATCTTTTTCATATGGTTTGATTATCGCGTGTAGTAAAAAACCCGCCAAGTAATTACTTGGCGGGTTAAGCGTAAAATTATTTCAGTCCAGACAGCAACTGAATTTTATCAGCCGCCTTGTTTACTTTTTTGAAGGTGATTTTTTATTAGGTGCCTTCTTTTTTGATGCACGAATATTCTTGATAATATAGTCAGTCACTTGTAATGCTTGTGGATTGCCACCAGCCATGGTGCCAGAAGTGATATATTTTCCATCAATCACCAAGCTAGGCACACCAGTAGCACCAGATGATCGGAATACTTGCGCAGCACGTTTCAGCTTAGCGTTAACAGCAAAAGAGTTAAAAGTATCTTCTATTTTTTTACGATCTAAACCACTATTGTTAACGATCCAATCAATTGTCGCTTTTTGTTTCGTTGGTTTTAGTGTTCTTTGCTTATGAATTGCTTCAAATAATTTTGTGTGCAATTTCTCTTGAATGCCCAGTGCATCCATCGTGTAAAAAGCTTGTGCCATTGGCGCCCAGCTAGGGTTAGGCAAACCAGGCATACGTATAAAGTTAACATCTGCAGGTTTGCTTTTTAGCCAAGTATGCAGTGGTTCTTCCATGTGGTAGCAATGTGAACAACCATACCAAAATATTTCCATCACTTCAATTTTACTTTTGTCTGCTGTCGGGAGGGTTTGCGCAACAGCATCAAACTCTTTCCCTAATTGTGGTGCTGCCAATACAGTGCTACTTAAGCCAATAGTGCTGAACATGAAAATAAACGAGAGTAACAATTTTTTCATTATTTATCCTAAATTTCTAATTAACGAGAAGTTTATATTGAGTAACGGTTAGAAGGACAATAAAGCTGACATGGAATTCAACTTTGCTTGACCTATTTTGTTTCACTTTGCACTTTAATCAAATCAGCAATAAAGCTATTAGCTAGTAAATCAGCACGGATTTTATTAATAGAATCAATGTTTTTTAATGGCCCAACGCGTACGCGATGCCAAGTTCCTTGATCAGGAATGGTGGCTGTTTGCACAATCGCTTCAAAACCTTTCAGGGCTAGTTTAGCTTTAAGGTTATCAGCATCAGCCTCTGTTTTAAATGAGCCCATCTGCAAAAAATAACTTTCTTTCTCGGTTTGTATATAGGCTTTTGTATTTGTTTGTGCGATTTCTTTTTCTGTTACAGCACTTTCAGTCTTAGGTAAAAGAGTGTAAAAATCAAGCTTATCTTCTGGGAGTTGATCTTTAGCACTAGAACCTGACTCTTCACTCTTGGCGGCTTCAATTTTGGATGGTTTTTGTTGCGTGTCTCGGAATGGACTAGTATCACCTTTGATATACACGGTCAGCCCAGCGGTGACCACAACGCCAAATAAGAACCCAATCATCAGGCCAGATAAAAATGGGTTACCGATATTTGTTTTTTTTAACCTAGGTTTGTAATCTCTACTCATAGTATTTATCCATTTATTGCTATATTTGCATGGTATTTACATTTTATTTGGCGAACCAACACCAAGTAAATATAAACCATTTTTTAAAACATGCCGTGTAGCAGTGATTAACGCCATACGGGCTAATTTAGTTGACGTATCATCCACTAAAAATTTTGTGTCATTATAATAGCTATGTAACTCGCTAGCACAATCTTTTAAATAGCTAGCAATCATATGTGGTGCTAAATCAGACGCTGCCTGTTGCACGACATCAGGAAATTCACTTAGCTTTTGCATGAGTATCGTTTCACGCGATGAGGATAATGCGCTTAAATCAGTTGTAGCTAGGCTTGATGGTTCGTCTTCCCACTGCGTTAATACACTACAAATTCGCGCATGGGCATACTGAATGTAATAGACAGGATTGTCATTAGTTTGTGCGCGGGCTAGGTCAATATCAAAAATCAATTGTGAGTCTGACTTACGCGCAGCTAAGAAATAACGCGTGGCATCACAACCCACCTCCTTAATTAAGTCGCGTAGTGTGACATAACTACCAGCACGTTTAGAAAGCTTCACTTCTTCACCATCCCGCATCACCGTCACCATTTGGTGCAACACATATTCAGGCCAAGCTTTTGGAATGCCCATGTCTAGTGCTTGCAAGCCAGCTCTCACCCTTTTAACCGTACTATGGTGGTCAGCGCCCTGTTCATTAATGACTTTGGTAAAACCACGATTCCATTTTTCTAAATGGTAAGTGACATCAGGAACAAAATAAGTATAGCCGCCCTCTTTTTTACGCATGACGCGGTCTTTGTCATCACCGAAATCGGTGGAGCGCAACCAAAGCGCGCCCTCTTCTTCGTAGGTATGGCCGCTCTTAATTAAGGATTGTACAGTGTCTTCTACCTTGCCAGATACATAGAGTGCGCTTTCTAATGAAAACACATCAAACTGAATTTGGAAGGCACGTAAATCTAAATCTTGTTCATGGCGCAAATAAGCGACGCTAAAATGACGAACAGACTCTGTATCTTTTAAGTCGCCGCTGGCTGTGACTTCAATGTCATCAGCAACAATAGTTTCTTTGGCTAAAAAGGCTTTAGCAATATCGGCAATATATTCACCGCGATAACCATTTTCAGGAAAGTTAACATCATCGGTTGAAACACCGTTTGCACGTGCTAACACTGATATCGTTAGATTATCAATTTGCGCACCTGCATCGTTGTAATAAAATTCGCGCGTGACATTCCAGCCATTAGCTGCTAATAAACGCGATAAACAATCCCCAACTGCAGCGCCGCGGCCATGACCGACATGTAGCGGCCCTGTCGGGTTGGCTGAGACAAACTCAACTTGTACCTTTTCACCTTTGCCTGTTTCATTTTGGCCGTATTGATCACCAGCTTCCAAAATAGCTTTAACCACCGCATGCTTGGCATCAGCTGCCAAGTAGAAGTTAATAAAACCAGCACCGGCGAATTCTATTTTTGCTATTTGATTGTTTTGCGGTATCGCATTAATAAGCTGCTCAGCAATCTCACGTGGGTTTTGACGCAAGGGCTTTGCTAACATCATGGCGAGATTGCATGAAAAGTCACCATGCGCAGCTGATTTAGGCCGCTCTAAAATAATGTCTATACTGGACGTGTCTTCAACTAGGGTGCTAGCTGCTTGCACGAGTAGGTTTGAGATGAGTTCTTTCAATGGTCGCTTCTTTATTATCAATTAGCCAAAGCTAAATGAGAAAGTTGTATTGCATTAAATGCACGAAGCCAGTATTTTAACCTATTAAGGCATGACAATTAAGACATGACACCAAAACTATCTACTGATTGACTAACCCACACCACCACCCATGAAAAAACAAATCCTCAGAGTTGGACTTGATGTACCGCTAAATCGCTTATTTGATTATGCAAATGACAGCTTTAAGGCGCAGGTTGGTGCACGCGTGGCTGTATCGTTTGCAGGGCGGACTTTGGTAGGCGTGATTGTGGAAATCACGGAAACGACGGATGTTGCTGAGAATAAGCTAAAACAGGTACTAGATGTGTTTGATGATGTGGTATTTGATGCCAATATGTTTAAGCTGCTCAACTTTTGTGCAAACTACTACCATTACCCACTAGGGCAAGCCATGATTGCGGCGCTGCCATTACGCTTACGCCAAATCAAGCCTGCCAAAACGCGCAAAAGATATATTTATGCGTTAAGCCGTCCTATGGATATTAAATCACTTCCGAAGAGGCAAGCTGTATTGCAACGTATTGTGCAAGCATTACAAGATGGAGCTAGTTCCAAACCCAGCTTAAGTGAAGCACAATTGGCAGAAATATCATCTGGCTGGCGTAAAGCCATCGCCACGTTAAAAGAAATGGGTTGTTTGCAGCAAACAGAAGTTGTCAGTGTGAAAGCTGGTCTGCAAACCGCGAATGTAGAACCCACATTAAACGCTGAGCAGCAGCAGGTCATTCAGTCGGTGTTAAGCGAGGCGAACCACTTTAAACCGTGGCTGCTATACGGGATTACTGGCAGTGGTAAAACCGAAGTTTATATTCAGTTATTAAAAGTGGTCTTAGCTGAAAAGGATGCACAGGCGTTAATTTTAGTCCCAGAGATTAATTTAACACCGCAACTAGAATCGCGCTTTAGAAGCCGCTTAAGCGAGTACCCGTTAGTAACTCTGCATAGCAGTTTAAGTGAGAGTGAGCGCTTACAGTCTTGGCAATCGTCTAATGCTGGTGAGGCAAAAATTATCATTGGCACACGCTTGAGTGTGTTCTCTGCTATGCCTAAGTTGAAAATGATTCTCATCGATGAAGAGCATGATAGCTCTTATAAGCAACAAGATGGTATGCGCTATCATGCACGCGATGTTGCCATCATGCGAGCAAAGCAATTAGATATACCGATTGTCATGGGTAGTGCAACACCATCGTTGGAAACTTGGCATTTAGCCAAGAAGCAACAATATGGCTTGTTGCGATTAAAAAAACGTGCTGTAGAAAGTGCGAAATTGCCAAAGATTCATTGCATTGATACAGGCAAATCACCAACAGAAAAAGGCTTATCCCCTATTTTGATTCGCGAGATGCGAGAGCGAATAAAGCGTGGCGAACAAAGCTTACTGTTTCTTAATCGACGGGGTTATGCACCCGTATTGCATTGCAGTGCTTGCCAATGGGTTGCGCCTTGTGTTCGCTGCTCTACACGACTGGTTGTACATCTTGGGCAAAAGCAGCTGAAATGCCACCACTGTGGACATGAGCAACGCATCCCAATGCAATGTCCTGATTGCGGCAATCCAGATTTAAGCCCCGTTGGACAAGCGACGCAGCGACTTGAGCAAACACTAATCGACTTATTCCCAACGGCGAATATAACTAGGGTCGACAGCGACAGCGTACGTAATAAAGACGCGCTGACTGATTTGTTGAAAAAAGTACACGATAGAGAAGTTGATATATTGGTCGGCACACAAATGTTGGCAAAAGGCCATGATTTTCCACACTTGACCTTGGTCGGTGTTATTGATACAGACACGGCCTTATTCAGCCCGGACTTTCGAGCCAGTGAGCGGCTTTTTTCTCAGTTAATGCAAGTTTCTGGTCGGGCTGGTCGGGCAGAAAAGCCGGGCGAAGTGCTGATACAAACCACCTTCCCACAGCATGCTTTATTTGATGCTTTACGTGCGCAAGATTATGAAGTTTATGCTGATACGCTGTTAGATGAACGTAAAGCCATGCAATTCCCGCCGACTAGCTACTTTGCTTTGTTAAGAGCTGAGTCTAGTACTTACAATCAAGTGCTGGCATTTTTAAATGAATCTGTTGCTTTAGCGCAACAGATTTCAAGTGACGTAATGGTCTATGACCCACTAAGGCCACAGGTGGAACGATTAAATAATATGGAAAGAGGTCAATTGCTGCTGCAAGCTAGTAGCCGTGTGGCATTCCATCAGTTTTTAAGGCAATGGATGCCGCAATTACGCGCACAAAAGTTAGCCAATAAAATTCGCTGGGTGCTGGATATTGATCCGATTGAGTTTTAAAGCTGGCAAAACATCAAGCGTTACCTCACACAATATTGCATTTACTGATCTTGGCGATACTACGGTCACTGACGCGACAGTGTGCATTGCTAGTGTTATTAGCTATAACACACTACATTTGCAAGCGAATAATAACATTACTGTCGCGTACAACACCTATATGGCTACCGACAATAGTATACATATAGAGACAAATAACAATATAAAATTGAATGGTGAAGTACGTACAAGCAATTCGGGAAACATTAAGTTAACTGCAGATGCAGATGCAGATGCAGATGGAGCTAATGGTGGAAATTTGACGCTTACTAAAAGCAGGCGGTACTACCCTGAGCGGCGCTAATATATCAGAGGCTGGACAAGTGCTGACACAAGGTACATCGGATAAAGGTTCTGGAAACGTAATGATGACGGCTAGCCAAGATATCAGCCTGACCAATACTATTGTAGCCAATTGAGGAACAGGCTCGGCTGGACTAAAAGGGACCAATGCAGGAAATGTAACTATAACAGCAGGTGGTGTGCGACTGGCAATATTTCAGCTTATGGTAAGCGTGGCGGAACAGGGAACACAAACGCGGGGCGCAGGCACTCTACCGGCGCAGGTGATTTTAATGTCACTACGGTTGATGCGCGCTCAAGTATCCTGACTGCTACAGATAATGGAGACATTACCATCAGGACAAAAACAACAGGTGATAAACAGTTAATACCGTTTTAACCCAAGCTCGCTGGTTGGTTTATTCAGGCGACTCAAGAAACGATATGATTAGTGCTTTCAAGCCAAGTGCGGACTTTAAACAATACAACACTAACTATGGCGGGGCCTTGCATGATACAGGTAATCGTTTTGTTTACCGCCATGCGCCAGTTATCAATAGCACATTTAGTGGAAGTGCAAGTAAAGTGTAAGACGCGAATGCTAATGTGAATTCTATTGCTGGTTTGACGTTTAATCAGGGTGCAGCAATTGTTGGTGAAGTCGTGACACTTTCAGGATTTACAAGCACAACGTATTGACAATAAAAATACAGCTACTGGCAAAAGACTAACCTATACAAGATAACCATCATAAATATTTTACTTTCTTATCGGCCCGCCAAGTAAAATGAAGTAACTATTTACTGCGGCCGTCTGTTTGGGCAGTCTAAAATAGCGAAATGGATGTAATTTTTCCATTTCGACTTCCGTCGGCCGCTCAAGAGAGCATATGACTAAAACACCGCCATGCGTAATGACATTTGCCGCAACTGACCCCAGTAGTGGGGCAGGCTTACAAGCAGACATTTTAACGTTAGCCAGTATCGGCTGTCATCCGCTATCCGTTACCACTGGCATTACAGTGCAAGATACGGTGGGTGTTGAAAGTGTTATGGCGTTAGATGCTGAGTGGATTAATGATCAGGCACGCACAATGCTCGAAGATGTGAAAATATCCGCATTCAAGCTAGGCTTATTGGGCAGCGTGGAAAATGTGGCGGTGATTGCTGAAATTATGGCTGATTATCCTGATGTGCCTTTGCTGATTGACCCTATCTTAACCTCAGGCCGCGGCGATGATTTAAGTAATGAGGAAATGCAAGCCGCAATGTGTGAATTGCTATTCCCACAAGCAACTATTATTACACCTAATAGTATAGAGGCGCGCCGATTGGCTTTTTATGATGAAGGTGAAGAGGTGAAGTACACCTCTTTAGAGACAGCATCGCAACGCTTGTTGGGCCTGGGTTCAGAGTATGTGTTGATTACCGGGACGCACGAGCGAACGAGCGATGTGGTGAATGGGCTTTATAAAGAGGAAGGCTTGATAAAAGAATATCATTGGGAGCGTTTGTTGGGTAGCTATCATGGTTCTGGTTGTACATTAACGAGTGCCATTGCGGCCTGCCTAGCACACGGTTTAACCATAGAAGAAGCGCTGCAAGAAGCGCAAGAATATACCTGGCAAACCCTAAAAAATGCTTTCAGACCAGGTATGGGGCAGTTTATTCCTGATCGTTTCTTTTGGGCACGAGAAGAAAATGAAGCATTGGATGTCGATTTCGAAAAGGCATCCTCTATTCAGCATTAGTCGGTTTATACGCAGTCATGTCAAAAGCAGGTACAATTATCGGCAACAAAGGCTTAGTATTTGCTGGGCAAGCAATTTAATTCAATTTTAAGTAAGAGCGTTACAATTCAATGACTTCAAAAAATCAAATATTATTCGAAAAATCTCAGCACCTGATTCCGGGTGGCGTTAATTCACCAGTTCGTGCTTTTCGCAGTGTCGGCGGTACACCTGTTTTCTTTAAAAAAGGCCTAGGCTCTAAGCTGTGGGATGTGGATGGAAAAGAGTATATCGACTACATCAACTCATGGGGGCCGATGATTGTTGGACATGCACACCCAGAAGTGATTGAGGCCGTGCAAGCAGTTGCGGCGAATAGTTTGTCGTTTGGCGCACCAACGGGCTTAGAGTTGGAGATGGCTGAGACGATTAATAAACTCGTGCCGAGTATGGAACAAATACGCTTGGTGAGCTCTGGTACGGAAGCAACGATGAGTGCGATTCGCGTTGCGCGTGGCTTTACTGGGCGTAGCAAGTTAGTAAAGTTTGAGGGTTGCTATCATGGGCATGCAGACTCACTATTGGTTAAAGCAGGCTCTGGCTTGTTGACGTTTGGCGAGCCAGATTCGGCGGGTGTACCTGCTGAAGTGGCGGCGAATACGCTAACATTACCTTATAACGATGTCGAACAGCTAGAGGCTTTGTTTAAACAGTCTGGCGAAGAGCTTGCCTGTGTGATTATTGAGCCTGTTGTTGGCAATATGAACTTAGTCAAACCGAAGGAAGCTTTTCTAAAAGCCTTGCGTGAGCTGTGTACTCAGCATGGCGTAGTGTTGATTTTTGATGAAGTGATGACTGGTTTTCGTGTGCACTTGGGTGGCGCACAAGCGCTTTATGGCATCAAGCCAGATATGACTACGCTGGGTAAAGTGATTGGTGGCGGTTTGCCAGTGGGTGCTTTTGGTGGGCGTAAAGATATCATGTCAGGTTTGGCGCCATTAGGAAAAGTGTATCAAGCGGGTACGTTATCAGGCAATCCTGTGGCAG
>JBLIIL010000044.1:0-15834 GCA_047634755.1 Methylophilaceae bacterium | reverse complement strand
CATACTAACCCTAGTAAGCAAGCTTCCGTTAGTCATTGTAGCTCTTTACGTCACAGCAAGCATGGTTGCTTTTCTTGCTTATACTATCGATAAATCAGCTGCTAAGAATGGTCGTTGGAGAACCAAAGAGAGCACACTACATCTATTTTCACTGATTGGTGGGTGGCCTGGTGCTTTATTTTCTCAAAAAACATTACGTCACAAATCAAAAAAACAAATATTCCAAACCATTTTTTGGTTTACTATTGTCTTCAACTGCTGTCTATTAAGCTGGCTGTTAATAACCAAAAATGGCTCTGATTATCTAAGCCTTATTGAAACATTTATCTAGTCAAACATAGCTAATTAAACGCAAATATCAACAATGAAAACAATCAACGCTTAAAACAGAACTTTTGAGCGCGCGCCCTGCGTTTCTACTATTAACGCCTATTTGTATTTTTCTAGGCTTAAGTATTTTTTTAGGTTTGCCCGCAGACGCTAACCTAACGATTGCATTGTTAATTATCATTGGTGCAGTGTGCGCACATATTAGCGTCAACATGCTCAATGAATATTACGATTTCAAAAGTGGTCTCGACCTTGAAACGGATAAAACCGCCTTTAGTGATGGTAGTGGTGCATTCCCTAATCACCCTGAAGCGGCGAATGTCGTTCTTTGAATTGGTGTCGTATCGCTATGCATCACCATCTTGATTGGTTTCTATTTCATCGCTGTTCGTGGCAGTCAGATACTGCCAATTGGCTTGATTGGCTCTGTCTTGGTGGTTACCTATACAAAGTGGGTTAATCGCATACCACTGCTTTGTTTGATAGCACCAAGTTTAGGCTTTGGGGTCTTGATGGTGGTTGGGTCTCAAACCATCATCGCTGGAGCGCCATCTTCACTCGCTTGGCTGGTTTCACTAATTCCATTTTCCCTCATTAACAATTTATTACTACTCAATCAATACCCTGACATCCAAGCTAATGCAAGCAATGGCAGACGCACATTCCCCATCGCGTATGGCATCCCATTGAGTAATATGGTATATGCTTTATTTACAATATGTAGTTTCGGCTTGATGGCTATTTACATTGATGATGGCATGCTACCGCGACTCAATATGATTGCCATCTGCCCTATCATTTTGGCTCTCTGTACACTTTTTTCTGGTACCGTCAAACATACCGATAAAATAGGACTTCACCCACAATACATAGTAGCCAATGTTGCATCGGCGCTGTTAACTCCATTGTTACTGGCTATCGCGATCACTTATGGCTAGTGATAAAAAAGATAGTGATAACGAATAACGTTCCTAACTTAAGTCTTTAAGCTTATACAATAATTCCAACGCCTGTTTAGGCGTCAAATCATTTGGCTGGATAGACTCCAACTCACTCATTACTGGATGCAAGGGTGCTTCCTTAGGCTCAGCATTTGCAGAAAACATATCAGGTTGCGCATCACTTTGCGCAACCTGATTATTTTCCAACTGCGTCAATTTACGTTTTGCCGATGAAACAACGGATTTTGGAATGCCAGCTAACTGTGCGACTTGAATACCGTAACTTTGATTCGCAGCACCTTCTTCTACCTTATGTAGGAACACAATGCCTTTGCCATGCTCTGCTACTTCCAAATGCACATTAGCCGCTTGTTTAAACTCATCAACAATGCGCGTGAGTTCAAAGTAATGGGTGGCAAATAAAGTTAAGGATTTATTCTTTTCTAACAACTGTTTAGCGACGGCCCAAGCCAAACTCAAGCCATCAAACGTACTTGTGCCACGACCAATCTCGTCTAGCAGAACTAAGCTCTTATCCGTCGCATTGTGCAAGATATTAGCTGTTTCTGTCATTTCCACCATAAAGGTTGAACGACCACCTGCCAAATCATCAGAAGCGCCAATTCTAGTGAATATACGGTCAATTTCACCGATTTTAGCGATATTTGCTGGCACATAGCAGCCACAATAGGCTAACAACACAATCAATGCTGTTTGGCGCATAAAGGTTGATTTACCACCCATGTTCGGACCAGTAATCAACAATAGCTGTCGATAAGGACTGAGTGCTACTTCATTCGACACAAACGGCTGTGTTATATCTTCTACCACCGGATGTCGGCCAGCTTCGATATACAAGCTGCTATCTTGCACAAATTGTGGCATCACATAATTCAAACTCACCGCACGCTCAGCGTAGCAACACAACACATCTAAACTCGCGACAGCACGTGCATTGGCTTGCAGTGAGGTGATATGGGGTACGAGTTGATCTAGCACTTGTTCGTACAATGCTTTCTCTCTCGCTAATGCACGCTCATTAGCACTCATCACTTTATCTTCAAAGGCTTTTAGCTCTGGTGTAATAAAGCGCTCTACGTTTTTCAGTGTCTGACGGCGGCGATATTCTGTTGGTGCATTTTCGGCTTGGGCGCGGCTGATTTCGATATAGAAACCATGCACACTATTGAACTCGACTTTTAAATTCGTTAAGCCTGTGCGCTCTTTCTCTGCAATTTCATATTTTAATAAGAAGTCGCCATGATTCGTTTGCAAAGCACGTAACTCATCCAACTCAACATCAAACCCATCGGCAATCACACCGCCGTCACGTAATAAAGCAGAAGGCTCCTCTTTGACGGCACCCGCTAATACTTGTGTCGCAGTTGTATCAGCCTGTAAGGCTTTTGCCAATGTTTGCAATAATGCACTTTGACTATTCTGCAAAGTAGCTTCTACAGCTGGCAATTGATTCAAGCTATCACGTAACGCAGATAAATCTCTAGGACGTGCTGTTCTTAGTGCTACTCTAGCCGTAATACGTTCAATGTCAGCAATCTGCTTCAACACCGCATACAAGTCTCCCGTTTGTGCTTTTTGAATCATCTCCGCAACGGCTTCATGTCGCTTAGCAATAAGCGCTCTATCTCGTAAAGGATGATGCAACCAATGGCGTAACAAACGTCCCCCCATAGCCGTCTTAGTCGTGTTCAGTAGAGAATAGAGAGTCGGTGAAACTTCACCACGGATCGTGGTATCAATTTCCAAGTTACGGCGCGTTGCTGCATCAAGTTGAATGTATTGACTAGTTTGTTCTACGTTCAGCGCCGTGATATGTGGCAATGCCATGCGCTGTGTATGTTTTACATATTCTAATAAAGCACCAGCCGCAGAAACTGCCACACTTAATTCAGCACAACCAAAGCCATTCAGATCTTTGGTGTTCAGCTGTCTAGTCAGTATATTAGTCGCCGTTTCATAATCAAACTGCCAGCTAGCAACGTGCTTCTTCGGCGCTTTATATTGTGCTATCGCTGCATTATCCAAGCCTTCAGCACAAACAATCTCAGCTGGATTAATACGTTCAATCTCTTGCGCCAATTGCCCAATCGCCACTTCGCTTAATACAAACTCACCCGAAGTTAAATTCAAGCGCGCTAGCCCAACCAAACTATCCGTAAAGCAAATACTTAATAATGCATTATCACGGGTTTCATCCATTAACGCCGTATCGGTCAGTGTGCCTGGTGTTAAAATTCGTGTAACAGCTCGTTCGACTGGCGCTTTATTCGCACCACCTTTTATCACTTCACCGACTTGCTCACAAATGGCAACTGCTTCACCTAGTTTAGCTAGTTTAGCTAAATACTGTTCCGCCGCATGGTAAGGCACACCCGCCATCTTAATCGGCTCACCATTGCTTTTACCACGATGTGTCAGCGTAATCCCGAGCAAACGTACAGCCTTCTCCGCATCCTCAAAAAATAACTCATAAAAATCACCCATACGAAAGAACAGCAACATATCAGGATTCTGTGCTTTGATCGTCAAGTACTGACGCATCATGGGGGTGTGTTTTTCTAGGTTCATCGATTTATAACTAAAGCCCTTATAAAAAAGACTGCTCAGCGATCACTGGCAGTCTTGTTAAAATAGTCTATGTTACTTAGGTGTTTTCATCTGCTTTGTTAAATATGGCGCTAAGACTTGCAACATTTGTGCGAACACTTTTGGATTGCCTGCAACGATATTGCCAGTTTTCAACCAGCTTTCATTGCCTTCAAAATCGCCAACAATACCACCTGCTTCTTGCACCAACAAACCACCAGCAGCAATGTCCCAAACCGATAGATTCAATTCAAAGAAACCATCAGAAAAGCCAGCGGCTACATAAGCTAAATCCAATGCAGCAGAACCTGGGCGACGAATGCCAGTTGTACTTTTAATCATTTCTCTCAGCATGTCCATGTAAGTATCTAAATAAGAAAACTCACGGAATGGGAAGCCAGTTGAAACTAGCGCTTCTTGCAATTTAATACGACTGCCAACACGAATGCGTTTGTCATTTAAAAATGCGCCACGGCCTTTGGTTGCCGTAAATAAATCGTTCCGAACAGGATCATAAATCACCGCTTGTGTGAGTACGCCATTTTGTTGCAAGGCAATTGAAACGCAATATTGTGGGAAGCCATGTAAGAAGTTAGTTGTGCCATCGAGCGGGTCGATAATCCAAATGTTTTCAGCGTCTTTATTAATGTCGCCACCTTCTTCACCCAAAAAACCGTGGTCTGGATAAGCTGCTTTCAAGATGTCAATAATGGCTTGCTCTGCCGCTTTATCCACTTCACTCACAAAGTCATTGAATGATTTTGTTTGGATTTTAAGCTGACCTAAATCTCGAGAAGAAAAATTAATAATATCGCCAGCTTGGCGAGCCGCCACTACGGCGTTGGTTAACATCGGGTGCATAGTCGATTTTTCATTAAGAACTGTTAAAATAGCATTTTAGCATTGATGCTCGCCTATTAATATTTAAAGCCAATATTTAAAGCAGCGATAATTACTAGCCTCAACAATAAAGCATTAGCCAACTACATTAAGAGTTTGAGCCATTGAACCAATCTGACATTTTTAACAATATCCGCGTCGTCCTTTGCCAAACCAGCCATCCTGGCAATATTGGCTCAACGGCTCGCGCCATGAAAACTATGGGCCTTAGCCGCTTGTATTTGGTTAAACCTAAGAAGTTTCCTGATGGCGAAGCCAAATCACTTGCCGTCAATGCAGCAGATTTACTGCATACAGCCGTTGTGAGAGAAACCTTAGATGAAGCCATTGCAGATTGTAATTTCGTCTTCGCGGTCAGTGGCAAAGAAAGATCCGTCTCGCAAGAGGTAATGACGGTACGTGAGGCGGCATCTAAAGCAAAATTAATCGCCGGGTCGCAACAAGTGGCTCTTGTATTTGGCAATGAAACTAATGGCTTAAGCACAATAGAAGCTGGAAAATGCCATGTATTAGCCACCATTCCAGCCAACCCAGAATACACATCGCTCAATTTGTCGCAAGCCGTACAAATCATGTGTTACGAGCTTCGCATGGCGATTACTGATGGCGACATTCACTACGATAAGAAACTTGTAGAGCTGGCAACACAAGAAGATTTAGAGCGCTTTTATGACCACTTGAAAGAAGTTCTAATGCTCATTGGCTACATCAACCCGAAAGCGCCGAAGAGATTATTTGAAAGACTGCGCCGCATGTATGCAAGGGCAAGCTTAGAAAAAGAAGAAGTCAATTTACTGCGTGGAATACTAACGTTAACGCAAAAGCCAAAGAATCATACTAAATACTAAATCAGTCGACTTACTGTTTAACATCCCTATCGATCAACATCGAGTGTCATTTCCATCTTGACCGCCTCGCCCGATTTATCCCCTGCGGGATCTAGGATAGAGACACGCGCTTAAGCAGTGACTAGTATAGTTTTTCTCTACCGCACTGCCCTGAACTATTCAGGTAGCTTTTAATCTTTGATTAAATATTAATACGCCTATCAAAAATTAACCCGGCATTTTAGTCAAGAATTAACTTTTATGGCATAATATCGCTTTTAATATTGCCAACATTCAATATGTTTGACCACCTAAGACAAGACATTTCCGTTGTGTTTGATCGCGACCCAGCAGCGCGCACCCATTTCGAAGTGCTGACGACATACCCTGGCGTGCATGCACTCCTTTTGCACCGGTTGAGTCATTGGTTATGGAAGCTAAAATTACAATGGCTAGGTCGCTTTGTCTCGCATATTGCGCGCTTTTTAACTGGCATTGAGATACACCCAGGTGCATCCATTGGCCGCCGCGTCTTCTTTGACCATGGCATGGGCATTGTGATTGGCGAAACTGCGATTATTGGTGATGATTGCACCTTGTATCATGGCGTTACATTAGGTGGGACTTCTTGGAATAAAGGCAAGCGCCACCCAACATTAGAGAGTGGCGTTGTCATTGGTGCAGGTGCGAAGGTGCTAGGGCCAATCACCATTTCAAAAAATGCCAAAATTGGTTCCAATGCGGTTGTAGTGAAAGACGTGCCAAAGAATGCAACTGCTATTGGCATTCCTGCGCGTATTTTAGAAGAAGAAAAAGCCAAGAAAGCGGCAGAAAAAGCAAAGTTCAGCGCTTATGCTGTGGGAGATGATGAAAATGATCCAATCAATAAAGCATTACAGCCTTTACTAGCAGAAATTAAAGCCTTAAAAAAACAGCTTGCCGCATTAACTGACACCCAGTCAGAAACAAAGGTCGCTAAAGCATTCGCTGTTAAAAAAACCAAAGCTGCGCCTAAGGAAAGCTAAGCATTGAATTGTCTTTTCGGCCTCACTGAACTTGGCTGTATGATAATTGACTAAATTAGTAGGTCATTATAAAATAGTTGACTTAATTTAAGGATTACTTAACCCAATGAGACTCACCACTAAAGGCAGATTTGCGGTCACCGCCATGCTAGACCTCGCTTTAAATGAGGTTAAGGCTAATGACAGTGTCAAACCAGTCACCCTCTCAGGCATTAGTGAGCGCCAAAATATTTCGCTTTCTTACTTAGAGCAATTGTTCAGCCGTTTACGTCGCCAAGGCTTGGTGAGCAGTGTCCGAGGTCCCGGCGGTGGTTACAACCTAGCTAAAGCTAAAGATGACATTTCGGTATCCGCTATTATTTCAGCCGTTGATGAAGACATTGATGCAACCCAATGTGGTGGTAAAGAGAATTGCCAAGGTACAGAAGGTCGCTGCATGACACATGAGTTATGGGCGACATTGAATACCAAAATTTTAGATTATTTATCTGGCGTGAGCTTGGCTGATATGGTCAACTCACAGCAAGATAAAGAGAGTGATGCGATTGTGTTTACTGAGCGTAAACCTTGTAACAGCGACAAGGCTGCCGTCAATGGATAAGGTCTATTTTGATCATAACAGCGCCACTACACTCAAACGCTAAGTGCTTGAAGCAATGATGCCGTACTTGACCAATCAACATGACAATCCTGCGAGTCAGCACAGCTATGGGTATAATGCGCTAGAGGCCATTGAGCAGGCGCGCCGTCAAGTAGCGGCAGCTGTTGGAGCACAAGCAAATCAAGTGGTTTTCACTGCTAGCGGCACGGAAGCCAATAATTTTGCTGTGTCTGGCATTGCTGGCAATATGGGTCAGGAACAGATTTTAACCAGCCAGATTGAACACCCTTGTGTCTCTAATCCCGCAAAAGCCATGCAAACGCGTGGCAACTGGAAAGCGAATAACATTGCAGTTGATAGCAACTGTCAATTAGAGACACAGGACTTGCAAACCAAGCTAGAAGCCCCAACTGATTTGGCATCAGTGATGCTGGCGAATAATGAAACTGGCGCGATACCAAATATTGAAACAGTGGTTGCGCTAGCCAAGGCTAAAAAAGTATTCGTGCACATAGATGCCGTACAAGCCTTAGGCAAAATTGATGTCGATTTTACTGCATTAGGCGTGCACGCTATGACGATTTCTAGCCATAAAATTAGCGGCCCTTTAGATACTGGTGCATTGGTGCTGAATAAGCGTGTTGATATTCAACCCTTATTACATGGCGGTGGCCAGGAAAAAGGTTTGCGCAGCGGTACAGAAAATACGGCAGCGATTGTTGGTTTTAGTGAGGCTTGTGAATTAACGTTGCTAGGACTGAATGACTTTGCTAGCCATACGGCAACATTACGAGCCGCTTTAGAAGTGAGTCTAAAAGAATTAAACGCAGCGGTATTTGGACAACAAGCAACACGGTTGCCAAACACGAGCTTTTTTGCTTTTGAGAATATAGAAGGTGAAAAATTAGTCCCGGCTCTGGATAAGCTAGGCTTTGCAGTTGCTAGTGGCTCAGCCTGTTCTAATCGCGGCGGCGGACCTAGCCATGTATTACTGGCCATGGGTATAGAAGAAGATTTAGCGCGTGGTGGCATCCGCGTGAGTTTCAATCAAAAGAACACGCAAGAACAAGTAAGCGAATTTTTCGTCGCATTAAAACAAATATTGCACGATTTAAGGCAGATGACTGCCGTTGCAGCTTAAGCATTTTAATAGCGCTGTAAAGTAAAGAATATTAATTAAAGGAAGTAAAACGCACCATGGATAGAATGCCAATTTATTTAGATTACTCTGCAACAACACCGGTTGACCCACGTGTAGGAGAGAAAATGATTCCATACTTAACTGAACAGTATGGTAACCCTGCTTCGCGTAGCCACCCTTATGGTTGGACAGCTGAAAAAGCAGTAGAAAATGCACGTGAAGAAGTCGCAAAGCTTGTGAATGCAGATCCGCGCGAAATCGTTTGGACATCTGGTGCGACTGAATCTGACAATCTTGCGATTAAAGGTGCAGCTAACTTTTATAGTGATAAAGGTAAGCACATCATCACCTTGGCGACTGAGCATAAAGCGGTGATTGACCCTGTGCGTGAACTAGAGCGTCAAGGTTTCACTGCCACTTTCTTAGAGCCTAGCGATGACGGCCTTGTGGATATTGAGGCATTTAAAGCCGCGATTCGCCCAGATACTGTATTAGCTTCTGTGATGTTAGTTAACAATGAAATTGGTGTGATCCAAGACATTAAAGCCATTGGTAATATCTGCCGTGAAAACGGCGTAATTTTCCATGTGGATGCTGCGCAAGCAACAGGTAAAGTGGATATCGACTTGGCAACACTGCCAGTTGACCTAATGAGCTTCTCAGCACACAAAACATACGGCCCTAAAGGCATTGGCGCTTTATATGTACGTCGTAAACCACGCATCCGTATCGAAGCACAAATGCACGGTGGCGGTCATGAGCGCGGTATGCGTTCTGGCACGTTAGCCCCACATCAAATTGTGGGCATGGGTGAAGCATTCAGAATTGCACGTTTAGAAATGGCAGAAGAGAATGCACGTATTCGCACATTGCACGATCGCTTACTATACGGCTTACAAAAAATCGAAGAGACTTATGTCAACGGTGATTTAACAAAACGTGTGCCGCACAACCTCAACATCAGCTTTAACTATGTTGAAGGTGAATCACTCATCATGGCGATTAAAGGCATTGCCGTTTCAAGTGGTTCCGCATGCACCTCTGCCAGTCTAGAGCCCAGCTATGTATTGCGTGCACTTGGTCGTACAGATGAATTGGCACACAGCTCAATCCGTTTTTCAATCGGTCGCTTTACGACTGAAGCAGATGTGGATTACACCATCAACTTGCTAGCAGAGAAAATTGGTAAGTTACGTGAGTTATCTCCATTATGGGAAATGTTTCAAGACGGTATAGACATCAGCAAAGTTGAGTGGGCTGAGCATTAAATTTTTAATTAGAAACAAACAGTATTAAATTGAAATTTTTAATTAGAAAACAAAATCAAGGCGGATTGCCGCAGACAGTACTCTAGTACGGTAAGGCAATCCAACAAAGAGTTTGCGAAGTAATTCAAATTTAAAGGAGAAGTAGAATGGCATATTCAGATAAGGTTTTAGACCATTACGAGAACCCACGTAACGTTGGCTCTTTAGATAAAAACGACCCAAACGTCGGTACTGGCATGGTCGGCGCACCCGCTTGTGGTGACGTGATGAAACTGATGATTAAAGTGGACGACACTGGCTTAATTGAAGATGCTAAGTTTAAAACTTACGGCTGCGGTTCAGCGATTGCTTCTAGCTCACTTGTTACTGAGTGGTTAAAAGGCAAAACAGTCGATGAAGCTTATAAAATAAAAAACTCAGCAATTGCTGAAGAGTTAGCTTTGCCGCCAGTGAAAATTCACTGTTCAGTGTTAGCAGAAGATGCGATTAAAGCGGCTGTTGCTAATATTAGAGAGAAGCAAGCTGTTGTAAAAGAGGCTGAGTAATATGGCGATTAGTTTGACCCCAGCAGCCGCTGACCGTATAGAAAAGTTTCTTGCCAATCGTGGCAAAGGGCTTGGCTTGCGCCTAGGTGTTAAAACTACAGGCTGCTCAGGTATGGCTTATACACTAGAGTTTGTTGATGAGATGGCAGAGGAAGACATGGCGTTTGAGTCTCATGGCGTTAAGGTGATTGTTGACCCTAAGAGCTTGGCTTACATTGATGGTACAGAGTTGGACTTTACCAAAGAAGGCTTGAACGAAGGCTTTAAGTTTAACAATCCTAACATGGCTGATGAATGCGGCTGTGGTGAAAGCTTTACAGTTTGAGTCAGAACTATTTTGCACTATTTGGTCTCGTCCAAACATTCACCATCGATTTATCTGCATTAAAAAGCCACTACCGTAAGATTCAATCTGCGGCGCATCCTGACCGTTTCGTGACCGCATCATCGGCTGAAAAACGAGAATCGATGCAAGTGGCAACGTTAGCGAATGAAGCGTATCAAACGCTGGAAAAACCAGCTTCTCGTGCAAAGTATTTACTCTCGCTCAATGATATCGACGCCACGCAAGAAACCAATACGGCCATGCCGATGGATTTCTTAATGCAACAAATGGAATGGCGTGAATCATTAGAAGACTGTAAAGCAGCTAAAGATGTATATGGACTAGATGGTTTGGCGAAAGAAATGCGTCAAGCGGCCAAAGCACTCGCGGCTGAACTCACGACACTGTTTGATGAGAGTAACGATTTAGTTGCGGCAACGGATACAACGCGTAAACTGATATTTATAGATAAAGTGTGTGAAGACATTAATAAAGCCATCACACAAATAGAAGACTAATGGCATTACTACAAATTTCTGAACCTGGTATGAGTCCAGAACCGCACCAGCATAAGCTGGCCATCGGTATCGATCTCGGCACCACAAACTCATTAGTGGCGACTGTACGCAGTGGCATGAGTACGGTACTCCAAGATTCGCATGGACACGCCCTGCTGCCATCCGTCGTCCGTTATATGCAAAATGATGAAACCATTGTTGGCCATCAAGCGCAATCTAAACAAAATGAAGACCCCATTAATACGATTGTATCGGTTAAACGCTTCATGGGTCGTAGCTTAAAAGACATTACCAATAAAGCGCATATTCCTTATCGATTTGTTAGTAACAACGCATCTGAGGATGCGTCACAAGGCATGTTGCAACTCGATACGCGCGCTGGCTTAAAAAGCCCTGTGGAGGTTTCAGCCGAAATACTTAAAACACTTAAACTACGTGCAGAGAAAGCATTAGGTGGCGAATTAACAGGCGCGGTGATTACCGTGCCAGCTTACTTTGATGATGCGCAACGTCAAGCGACTAAAGATGCAGCTCAACTTGCTGGCTTACATGTGTTACGCCTATTGAATGAGCCAACAGCCGCCGCTGTTGCTTACGGATTAGACAATGCCTCTGAAGGTGTTTATGTCATTTATGACTTGGGTGGTGGTACTTTTGATGTCAGCATCTTACGTTTGTCAAAAGGCATCTTTGAAGTCCTTGCAACCAACGGTGACTCCGCCTTAGGCGGCGATGATTTTGACCAGCTTATTTACGATTGGATACTTGATCAAATCCACATATCAAACCAGAAAAAACAGCCGCTTAATGAAGAAGATACGCGATTATTGCTGACGAAAGCACGTCAAGCAAAAGAGTGGCTAACCGATAATTATGAAGCTCAAATTACCTGTAAATTAAGCAGCGGCTATTGCGTTTTTGTCACCTTGTCGACGGATGAATTTATCGACCTTACGCAAAACTTAGTCAACAAAACACTCAGCCCTATGCGTAAAGCCATGCGTGATGCCAGTTTGGATTTAGAAGACATTAAAGGCGTTGTCATGGTTGGTGGCGCAACACGTATGCCACATGTGCGTCATGCAGTACAAGAATTCTTTAAACAAGAGCCGCTAATCAACTTAGACCCTGACAAAGTGGTGGCGCTCGGCGCAGCCATTCAAGCCAATGTTTTAGCCGGCAACCACAGTGATGTAGATTTGTTATTACTCGACGTAACACCACTATCACTTGGTTTAGAAACCATGGGCGGCTTAGTAGAAAAAGTCATTCCACGGAACTCAACTCTACCTGTCGCACGCGCGCAAGATTTCACCACATTTAAAGATGGCCAAACCGCCATGAATATTCATGTGCTACAAGGCGAACGAGATTTAGTCAGCGCTTGTCGTTCACTAGCCCAGTTTGAACTACGTGGCATCCCCGCTATGACAGCTGGTGCTGCGCGAATACGCGTGACTTTCCAAGTCGATGCAGATGGATTGCTTTCTGTCACAGCGAAAGAAGAAACTAAAGGCGTTGAAGCTAACATCACCGTCAAACCATCTTATGGTTTAAGCGATGATGAAATTACCAACATGTTGAAATCATCATTTGGATCAGCAAAAACCGATAAACAAGCGCGAGCATTGGCAGAAGCAAAAGTGGATGCGATGAGCTTAGTGAATGCCATTAACATTGCATTAGAACAAGATGGTCATTTACTCACTACAGAAGAAAAAGGCTCAATCAATAGCGCGATTATCGGATTAGAAGATTTACTCAACAATGAAGATAACCATGCGATTCATGATGCTACAGAAGCGCTTAATACAGCAACAGAACAGTTTGCCGCCAAACGGATGGATGTTAGTGTTAGTCGCGCATTAGCTGGTCAAAATATTGATGAAGTTAACTTTTAAATTAGCGCTTTTAGTTAATACGCTAAGATTTAAATCTTATATATGAACAGAGAAGAAACACATGCCACAAATAATTGTATTACCCCACGTAGAACTATGCCCAGAAGGCACGGCATTTGAAGCTAAAAAAGGCGAGTCGATTTGTCAGAACTTACTTGACAATGATATCGAGATGGATCACGCTTGCGACCAAGCATGTGCTTGCACCACTTGTCATGTGGTCGTGCGTGAAGGTTACGTCACACTAAATGAAGCAACTGAGATAGAGGATGACTTGCTGGATAAAGCATGGGGCTTAGAGCCAAAATCACGCTTATCTTGTCAAGCGGTTGTCGATGAAACTGACTTAGTGATAGAGATTCCTAAGTATTCGATCAACATGGCTAAAGAAGGCCATCGCAAAGAAGATTAATCATTATTAAGCAATAAAAAAGGTAAGTCTTCTAGAAGCCTATGGCAGTATTTTCCATAAACCTCACATTACCAGTCGCAATATCATATACAGCACCAATGATACCAACCTCTTTAGCTTGCGTCATATCTTCTAAAATATCGCTACACCGCAAAATGCCTTCTATTTGGCACTTTACATTTAATTCACAAACCTTTTGAACAAAGTCGTTATTCTTAGAACGACGGTTTTCTGCACCTTCTACTGTTTTCTCATGACGGATAGATGGCTTAATCATATTGACAATTTCACCAATATGCCCATCTTTAAAGTCATCACAGGCGGCTTTAACAGCACCACAGCTCGTATGACCCATCACAACAATTAATTTTGCACCTAAGTATTTACTGCCAAACTCGAGGCTACCTATGGCTTTGTCTGAAGCAATATTCCCTGCTAGACGCACACTAAAAACATCACCCAGCGCTTGATCAAACAACAATTCAACTGGCGCACGTGAGTCGCTACAACTTAATACAGACACAAAGGGATGCTGTTCATTTTTCGTTAAATTAATTAGTGATTTAAAGTCTTTATCCGTCTCCACTTCATTCGTAAACCGTTCGTTACCTACTATCAGAATATCAAGTGCTTCTTGTGGTGTCATTTTGTCACGGTCTAATAATGGGTGCTTATACATATTAATGCATTCCTGTTTAGTAAATTTGAATCAAAAAATCAACTGTTTGCTTTGTAATGCAACACTACTACTTCAATACTTTTGAGCTGTGCATGCATTTGGTAGCTATCAATCACTTCCTGAATGTCATGCTCAATGACTTTCGTTTGGGTACAGTCAATAATTGCCTTAGCTCCCTCAGGAATTTTTTCAAGGGACTCAATAATATTGGCTTTATTAAAAAAAGACACTTGCTCTGCAAATACAATATGATGCACTTCCTTACCACCTTCTGTTGTAATGATATCTTTAATGTAATGCGAATATTTATAGCGATGGTATAGCGTAAAGAAAATACCAACTAATAAACCAGCTGTAATACCTTTGAGCAAATCAGTCAAAATAATAGCTGCTATGGTCACAATAAATGGAATAAACTGTTCCCACCCCAGTTTATACATTTGAACAAAGAGCTCAGGCTTTGCCAGCTTGTATCCTACAAACAGCAAGATGGTCGCCAAACTCGCTAATGGAATCATATTTAAATATTCAGCAATCGTAATCACACTGATTAATAAAAACACACCATGTAAGATAGCAGAAAGTTTTGTTTTAGCGCCAAAGGCAATATTAGCTGAGCTTCGTACAATCACTTGTGTAACCGGCAAACCACCGATTAATCCTGAAACCATATTACCTAAGCCTTGTGCTTTTAACTCTCGGTTTGTTGGCGTCACACGTCTGTAGGGATCTAACTTGTCTGTCGCCTCCACACATAAAAGTGTTTCTAAACTCGCTACAATAGCCATGACAAAGGCAACTTTATAAACTGCTAAGTTACTTAATTGAGAAAAGTCTGGGAATGTGAAATAAGTCACGAAATCAGCAAGCCCATTAGCAATCGGCAAACTCACTACTTGTGTTGAATCTAAAGTTAAATTAAAGATGCCACTTTTGTATAAATTAAACATCACAATACCAAACAAGACCACGGCCACTGGACCCTGAATAATTTGAAATATTTTATGCTTTTTAGAAAGTACTACGTCCCACAATATCAGCATGGCTACTGAAATCACGGAGATGAGCACTGCGCCAGGGGTTAAGAAGTCAAATGCATTCATGATTTCAGCAAACGTATTGCTACCATTAGGCAATAGAAAAGAATAATTACCTTCGAACTCAAAGTCATAGCCAAGCGCATGTGGAATTTGTTTTAAGATAATCAATAGACCAATACCCGACAGCATGCCTTTAATCACGGATGACGGGAAAAAGTAAGCAATGATGCCAGCTTTCATAAAACCAAGAATGAGTTGAAGTACTCCAGCTAAAAAAACCGCTAATAAGAATGTTTGAAAAGAGCCTAATGAACCAATGGCTGTTAACACAATCACTGCCAAACCAGCCGCAGGGCCACTCACACCCAAATGTGAGCCACTTGCAATCCCAACGATAATGCCGCCAACGATACCGGCAATCACACCTGAAAATAATGGTGCGCCAGAAGCAAGAGCGATACCCAAGCATAAAGGTAACGCGACAAAAAACACCACAATACTGGCTGGAAAATCTGTTTTCAAATTATTTACAAAATTCAACTTCATTGTTACTCCACATTAAATAAACTTATTCATTATTTCGATTATTATTAACAATTATGACAATAACTATTCTAGCTAATTATTCATTCAATGTTAATAAAAATATTAATAAAACAGAATTATTTATCCATTAAATAGATTGCTTCCATTCACAAAACAGAATGATTTCATAAACTTTGTTTGCATTTTAAACTCCATAACTAAAAATAAATAATGACAATTAAATTAAAT
>JBLIIL010000043.1:0-16239 GCA_047634755.1 Methylophilaceae bacterium | reverse complement strand
TCACCTCGCTCTTTATAAGTCATATACAAACAATGAATTGTTTGACATCCGTTTACAATTTGAGGGTTTAAAACAGAATATTGATTATTTCCTAACGGCGTAATTGATTCTCCAATTATTGTAAGGCAATTATTCATTACCCAAAAAATCTCAGCTTTTTTCTCATTTTGTGCAGATGCAATAATTGAACTGTTGATCTTCTTGTCCTCACCTAAAAGGAAACGAACATTGCCTTCCATTAGGTGCCCTTTAAATTCATCACTTTCATCCAACAAACTTTTAACTATGTCATTACCTGAAAACCTACTTGTTGCAACACCTATTTCTTTAATCTCCAGCGGCTGTGAATTAAATTTTATTACTATCTGCTCATCTAAGATCTCGGTTAAATCCAATACACCTTGAGCGCCCCAAAAATGAAAATAGAAGGGTATTTTTAATGAGTTTTCTTTCGGCTCATTTGCAAGATGATTTATTTTTGCTGATTCTTTTTTCTCTGGTGCTGCTGTAGCGTAGAATACCTCGCAGGTAAATTTCGCACCCTCTAATTTCGCTTTTCTAAAGACAGCTCGAATCAATTCAGCTTTGTCTAAAACATCCTGATTTGCTCCTATGCTATGAAGCATTGAAATTTCAATTTTAAAGTTGAGTATTTCTTCTATATCTTCTTTCTTTTTTCTAAATCCATCTGTTGAAAAACCAAACTCTTTTTTGGTTTGAAAGAACTTTACTTTCACGTGACTTTCTTTGTTAATAAGATGGCTTTCGTCAACGAGCAAATTCCCGTTACAAAAAATATAACAATAATCAATCCCTTCGTCACCACCTACTCCCATAATCCCATCGACAGGATCGTCAAATTCTATGCCATGAAGGTGTCTTGAATTTGCAAAAGAAGTCACAGTGATTTCAAACTTGTTTTTGTTTACCGTATTCAGTTATGGGTTATCCCTAAATAACTTTTTAATTTGATCATCTAGCAAAATTTTTATACTCATAATCTTCCTTTAATAAGATTCAGCTCAAGTAGGGTGCAATGCGATTCTCACATTGATGCTCTACCTTTCAATACCGTTCATTGCTCTCCCCTACTTCTGATCCCACCCCACAACAACCCCATCATCCAAAGTAATTTTAAGCCCATACCGATTCTTCCCCGTCTGCTCATACTTCCAAACTTCTTTCACCTTGGTCTTAAGCACCTTCTGAATAACATCCAACGGCTCACCCAAAGAGTCAATTAACTGTTCCTTAGTCTGCCCGACCCAAAAACTTTCTTTCATCAGACGTTCAATTAGTTCTTCGTCTTTACACTTCATCATCAGCCGCGCGCGCTTAGCCAACAGGTAAGTCAGAAAAGAAAATGCGAGCAAACTCAATATCAACCAGACATACCAAGTCATGGCTTTAAACAATCTTCCAAGCGATGGTTTCGCCAGCTCTTAACGGAACCAGCACATCACCATCATAAGGATAGCTATCTGGCACTAGCCAGCTTTCTTTCGACAGTGTCACTTGCTCAGCACTTCTAGGCAAGCCATAAAAATCTGCTCCATAAAAACTCGCGAAGCCTTCTAGCTTATCTAAAGCCTTTTCTGCTTCAAACACTTCTGCATACAATTCAACCGCGGCATGAGCGGTATACATGCCAGCACAACCACAGCTGGATTCTTTAGCATTTTTAGCATGGGGTGCGCTGTCTGTGCCTAAGAAGAATTTAGGGCTGCCAGACGTTGCTGCTTTCACTAACGCCAAACGATGTTCTTCGCGCTTTAATATCGGTAAACAATAATTGTGTGGGCGAATACCGCCTTTAAAGAGATCATTACGGTTCATGAGTAAATGATGCACGGTAATGGTTGCCGCAACATTAGGGCCAGCGGCTGTCACAAATTCAGCGGCATCTTTCGTAGTGATGTGTTCGAACACCACTTTTAAATCTGGATAATTAACGATGAGCGATTTCATATGACGATTAATAAAGACTTTTTCACGATCAAATACATCGACATCGGGATCCGTAACTTCTGCATGCACTAATAAAGGCAGACCAACATCTTGCATCGTCTGTAAGGCACCAGCGCATTTCTCTAGACTCGTGACACCCGAATCAGAATTGGTCGTCGCACCTGCAGGATAAAGCTTCACGCCATGCACAAAGCCACTAGCTTTTGCAGCATGAATAACGTCAACCGTGGTTTTATCGGTTAAATACAGCGTCATGAGTGGCTGGAAGGTTGAATCTGCAGGCAACGCTTGTAGAATTCGCTCACGATATTCCCCAGCCAATGCCACATTGGTCACAGGCGGTTGTAAATTAGGCATGACAATGGCGCGACCAAATTGTTTTGCCGTATCGGCGACAACCGCTTGCAGCGCTGCACCGTCCCTTAAGTGTAAATGCCAGTCGTCTGGACGTGAAATCGTTATCTTATTTATCATACTTAATTCTGCCTTGTCTTTTAATATGTATTTTTCAATTCAAGAGCGCGCTCGTATAAGTCATTCTTCTTAGCTCCCGTAATCTCCACAGCAAGCTTAACAGCCTGCTTGAGTGGCAACACAGCTAATAAAGCTTTAAGGGTGCGCTCAGCTTCATCACTAATGGCGGCTTCTTCTTTAAGCGATGGGGCTTCAACCAATAAAACAAACTCGCCACGTTGCTGATTGGAATCATGCTCTAGCCATGCTCGCGCATCACTTAGCAAACAGCGATGAAAGGTTTCAAATGTTTTGGTGATTTCACGTGCAATCGTAATGCGTCGATCGCCGCCCAAAATGGCGGCCATATCTTTAACCGACTCCACAATACGGTGCGGCGCTTCGTAAAAGGCGAGGGTATGCTGCACCACTTGCAAAGCGGTTAATGCTTTACGCCGTTGCGAGCCACTGGCTGGCATAAAGCCAACAAAGCTAAAACCATTATCGGTAATACCAGATGCCGATAGTGCCGCGATCACTGCACTCGCGCCCGGCACTGGTACCACATTCACACCAGCTTCACGTAATACATCAACGACAATCGCACCAGGGTCACTAATCCCGGGTGTACCTGCATCAGTGACTAAAGCGATACTTTCACCAGCTTGAATTCGGGTTAATAGCGATTGTGCAGCTTGCTGTTCGTTGTGTTGATGTACTGCAATTAGTTTTTTCGAGATGCCAAAATGGCTGAGCAAGGCTGAGGTATGGCGCGTATCTTCTGCGGCAATCGCATCGACATCCTTTAATATTTCTAAAGCGCGCAAGGTCATATCACCCAAATTGCCAATCGGTGTGGCGACCACATATAATGTTGGTTGTGTCATTAAGCAAATTTTAACGCGAAGCGTTTATAACAGCTATTAAAAAAAACAATAAGCACTCTATATAGAATTATAAAAATAAGAAACAAAAGTAAACCCATGAAAATCAATAAAAACCATGCAGGTGCAGCCGCTGAACAATTAGCTGCAACTTTTTTAATGCAAAAGGGACTTAAACTAGTAGTGCCGAATTATCATTGCCGCTTTGGGGAAATCGACTTGGTTATGAAAGATGGAAACACTCTGGTTTTTGTCGAAGTAAGATCGCGATCAAATGATACATTTGGTAGTGCCTCAGTGATCATCACCAAACAGAAGCAGCAAAAACTCATCGCGACAGCGCAGCACTTCCTGCAAATGCATCAAGACTGCGACTGTTGTTTTGATCCAATATTAATGAATAAAGCACATTTAGACCATATTGAATGGCTACGTAATGTTTTTGAAACAAAATCGGCGTACCATGTATATACGCATGTGCGCCACTATTTATAAAGACTATTTATGTTATCTATTTCAAGACTTCTTATTAAAATCTTCCTCATTGTAGGCATTAGCACACAGCTCACTGCCTGCTTCACAGCGGCTCTAGGTGGCGCTGCTGCTGGAGGCGCAGTCGCGCTAGATAGACGAACAGTAGGTATTTATTTAGAAGATGAAAACATTGAAATAAAAGCCGTTCAGCAAATCAGAAAAGCATTAGGTGATGAAGCACATGTCAATGTAACTAGCTACAACCTGAGGGTGTTGTTAACGGGTGAAGTACCTAATGCAGAAGCTAAGGCTGGAGCAGAAAATATTACAAAATCGGTTAAGAGTGTAAAAAACATCATCAATGAGCTAACCATTGGCTTCAAAAGCGGCATTAGTGACAGGGCGAAAGACGCCTATCTCACCTCCAAAATCAAAGCAAAATTCATCGCTGAAAAAAACTTTTCTTCAAACACCGTCAAAATCGTGACAGAGGCTAAGGTTGCCTACCTCATGGGTATTGTGAATGAGCGTGAGGCCGCATTGGCCACAGAAATTGCGCGCACAACGGATGGCGTGGAGAAAGTCGTTAAAGTATTGGAATACCAGAATTAAACTAATCGCAATAAATATAGGACGTTTAAGAAACATGGAAAACACATCTCAAGAAATTATCATTCAAAGCCTCACGCGTGAAGGCAAACGCTTTCGCCCTAGTGACTGGGTCGATCGTATTTGTAGTAGTTACGCGACGTTTGGTGAAGACCGTCGATTACGGTACTCACCTTACTTAAAACCTGAAATGATTGATGGCGTCCGTTGTTTAGCGGTGAATATGCATCTTAAAACAGCTAACCCTGATGGTTTTGAAGAGCTCATGCAGTTTGCTGAAGAAAACAACTTAAGCATTCTGAACGGCGTGGGCGAGTCAATAGATCCACCAAAGAGCGAATCGCAAGCTAGCCTTACTTAGCAAGGCCGCTATTTTTCGCCTGCGGTCGTCTCTAGCATAATTTTCTCTAGATAGTGTCTCGAGACAAGCCCGCGTTTGACTTTAATCAATTTCCCTTTAGGGTTAAATAGATAAGTCGTTGGCAACATATCTGCAGACCCGATTTGTTTAACGATATTGTCATTTCCAAGCACAATCGGGTAAGACATCAACATATCATCCACGTAGTCACTGACTTTTTGAATACTCTTGTAATCAAAAACCACACCGATGACCATAACATCTTTATTACGTCGTTCATCGTATAGTGCGACAAACTCTGGCACTTCTTCTAAGCACGGTGGACACCATGTTGCCCAATAGTTAACAACTACCCATTTGCCCACGTATTGACTCAGTCGATGCTCTGCACCAAACATATCTTTTAGTATAAACGCCTCTGTTGCATGCGCCACACCGCAGCTAACAAACAATCTTGATTAAGACCTTTCCCCTAATAAATTCCCTTAAAAACAACAATACCACTTGATAGAATACAGCAGGTGTTGCATTACTGTGCTGTTAGAGCTAATATAATAAATGGTAGGAAGAAGGTTTGGCTTTTTAAGCTATTAATCAAATATAAATCAGCCAGTTAAATCAACAAATCAAACAGCGACACTTTAGTTAACCTAACTTTAAGTCAGGCTACATTTGTTAAACACTTGGCAAACCTAATCAACATTCAACCTTTGGGGTCCTCATGAGCGAAAAAATCATCCATCTTAGTGATACTAGTTTTGAAGAACAAGTACTGCAATCACAATTGCCAGTTTTAGTAGACTATTGGGCAGAATGGTGTGGTCCATGCAAAATGATTGCACCCATTCTTGAAGATATTTCAGCTGAATATGCTGACCGTTTAGCTATTGCCAAACTAAATATTGATGACAACCCACAAACGCCACCTAAATATGGCATTCGTGGTATCCCAACATTAATGTTATTTAAAAATGGCAATGTAGAAGCCACGAAAGTTGGCGCTTTGTCTAAATCCCAATTAATGGCATTTATTGACAGCAACATTTAACATAACTCCTCTAGCTTTTGTCAGTCAGAAGCTAGGTTCTTTTCATTACTGTTTTATTTAAACCCCCTTCTAGCGAGCTTTTCCATGCATCTATCTGATCTGAAACATTTACCCGTCACGGAATTGGTCGACATGGCAATTGCCGATGGAGTCGACAACGCTAGCCGCATGCGCAAGCAAGATGTAATTTTTGCCATCCTCAAAAACAAAGCAAAAAAAGGTGACAATATCTTTGGCGATGGGACGCTAGAAGTACTACAAGATGGGTTTGGCTTTTTACGTTCTCCTGACACCTCCTACCTTGCCAGCCATGGAGACATCTATGTGTCTCCTTCGCAAATTCGCCGTTTTAATTTACATACTGGCGATAGCGTACAAGGCGAGATTCGCACACCCAAAGATGGTGAACGCTATTTTGCATTAATCAAAGTAGATGTCGTGAATGGTGAAAAACCAGAGAATACAAAACACAAAATATTGTTTGAAAATTTAACGCCGCTGTTCCCAACGGAACCACTGACGTTAGAGCGCGATATTAAAGCTGAAGAAAATATTACTAGCCGTGTGATTGATATTATTGCACCAATTGGTAAAGGTCAACGTGGACTACTCGTTGCTAGCCCAAAAAGTGGTAAAACAGTGATGATGCAAAATATTGCACATGCTATTACTGCCAACCATCCTGACGTCACGTTGATTGTATTGCTGATTGATGAACGCCCAGAGGAAGTGACTGAAATGACACGCTCAGTAAAAGGTGAAGTGGTTGCTTCAACTTTTGATGAGCCAGCTGCACGCCATTTACAAGTGGCGGAAATGGTTTTAGAAAAAGCCAAACGTTTAGTCGAGCATAAAAAAGATGTTGTGATTCTATTAGACTCGATTACGCGTTTAGCACGTGCATACAATACGGTGATTCCATCATCAGGCAAAGTGCTTTCAGGTGGTGTTGATGCTAATGCATTGCACAAGCCAAAGCGTTTCTTTGGTGCAGCACGAAATATTGAAGAAGGTGGCTCACTCACGATTATTGCTACTGCGCTTGTTGATACCGGCTCACGCATGGATGATGTGATTTACGAAGAGTTTAAAGGTACTGGCAATATGGAGGTACACTTGGATCGCCGTATGGCAGAGAAGCGTGTCTACCCTGCGATTAACCTGAATAAATCAAGCACGCGTCGTGAAGAATTACTCATCGAAAAAGATGTATTACAGAAAATTTGGGTTCTACGCAAACTACTTTATCCTATGGATGATATAGAGGCGATGGAGTTCTTACTAGACAAACTCAAGCAAACGAAAAATAATGCTGACTTCTTTGACAGCATGCGTCGTAGCTAATCCCGCACCTAAATCATAGCCAACACATCATTTCCACTTGCTTAGCGGTTTAAAAAGCAATACAATGCTGAGTTCGCGAAAAAGAATTTAATTTTAGTTGCTCTAAAGCGGCTAACTAACAAAGATAAGGTTATATTATGAAAGATGGTATCCACCCTGAATATAGAGAAGTCGTGTTCCAAGACATCGGTGCAGACTTTAGTTTTATAACTCGCTCTACCATTAACGCTAAAGATACAATCAAATGGGAAGACGGTAAAGAGTATCCATTAGTTAAGATTGAGGTTTCATCAAAATCTCATCCTTTCTACACTGGTAAGCAAGTTATTCTCGATACGGCTGGCCGTGTTGATAAATTCCGTAAGAAATACGGTATGTGAACTAAGCACGACGACAGTTAAAAGGCGTTTAGTTAAAAAGGCAGCTCAGCTGCCTTTTTTTATGGACAAAGTACAACCGCATCATTTTCACAATGTTAAAATGATTTGATTAAACTAAACCGCGAACGCAACTATATAACCAACCATACAACTAGGCCATAAAACTACATATGCGTTTTAACCTCGAACATGACTGGCAGGGCAATATGTCTACCCCGCGTGCGCGCGTCGGTGACAGAGCCAAAGTTCGCTTACTGATTCTATTATGTGCTGCTTGGTTACTTATGGGTTTAATTGGGCATGAACCATGGAAGCCATTTGAGTCAGATGCGATCAGCACCATTAAAAACGTATTTGATAATGGTCACTACCTCGCACCAACTTCAGCCAGTAGCAATCAAGCGTCTAACCCTCCACTCTATTATTTAAGCGCTGCACTAGCCGCCAAAGTGTTTAATGGCATACTGCCCATGCATGATGGCGCACGCATTGCGACTGGCTTTTGGATGTTGATAACCTTACTCATGATTGGCATGACTGGAAGAGAATTCTGGGGAAGAGGTGTTGGCCGGCAAACCTCCTTTATCTTCATTAGTGCTATTGGTTTAATCATCAGTGCGCACCTTATTTCACCTGCAATTTCAGCATTAGCAGGTACGGCTACTTGTTTTTATGCGTTCGCGCTTGCAAAAAGACGCCCTTACAGAGCAAGTGGTTTATTAGGGCTTGGAATGGGGGTTAGTTTCTTATCAACAGGCTTGCTTCCACTTAGTATCATCTTACTCACTGGCATCGCACTACCTTCTTTTTTCAAACGCTGGCGTACACTACGCTTAGCTAAAGTAGCCGCCATGGCAACCTTAATTGCAAGCCCAATGATATTAGGCTGGTCGTTACTTTATTTAAGTTTAGAGCCTTTGCTTTTTTATGGTTGGTTAGAAAAATCAATGGAAGGAATAACCAACCCTGGTCACTTTTACTTCCTCAGCCTATTACTTTGGTACGCTTGGCCTTCATTACCGTTGGCGATATGGGGGTTGTGGCGTTATCGCGCATATTTATTCAATCAACCAAGATTTCAATTATGCATCACGTTTTTTATTGCCGCTTTTATTAGCATAGGCTTCCTCGGCGAACATAAAGACATTTACGCACTGCCATTGTTAATTCCATTAACGGCACTAGCTGGTGGCAGTATAGAAACATTGAAACGTGGTGCTGCAAGCGCATTAAACTGGTTCGGGCTCATTTTATTCGGATTAATTGGCACGCTTATTTGGCTAGGCTGGGGGGCCATGATGTCAGGAAGCCCTGAAAAGCTGAAAGAGCGCTTAATCTTTTTATCGGGTCTTACTAAGTTAGATTTCAGTGTTCTCGCGCTTGTTTTAGCTTCTGCCATTACTTTGATATGGCTTTTTTCTACGTTTCGCTCTAAACATTCGAATCGTGCAGTAGCAACAAATTGGGCCATTGGTATGACATTCATATGGACATTACTAATGACATTATGGCTACCCATCATTGATTCAGCGCGTAGTTATCATGATGTTTTCACTGGTTTTAAAAATGTACTCCCCAAAGGTTACAGCTGCATTACGAGCAAAGATCTAGGTGATGCCCAGAGAGACTTGCTGCATTATTATGCTAATGTTAAAACACAGCCTAGCGAGTCGGGCGAAGAGTCTAGTTGTGATTTATTTTTAATTCAAGACAAACGCGACCCGACAGAAGTCATGCTTGATGAAAGTTGGGATTATATTTGGGGTGGAAAACGCATCAGTGAGCGTAAAGAAAGCTTTAGACTATTTCAACAAACACCCTAGTCCGTTAATAGCATCTTAATACCAGCAACGACTAGCACCAGTGCTAGTAACTTTCTAATTGCAGGGTTTGCTAGACGGCGACTACCATACTCCGCACCAATCAAACCACCAGTCACAGCAGCCAATGCCCAAAAGGCCAAACCATTTGGTAGCTGATAAGGTTGTGTTAATACACCGGCCAAACCTGCAATAGAGTTAACCAAAATAAAAGCCGCCGCAATACCTGAAATCATTTTGGTTTCTGCCCAGTTCATTAAAATAAGAATAGGGCTTAAAAAAATACCACCGCCAACGCCCGTCAAACCTGATAACAGACCTAAACCAGCCCCCATACCGATTAACGATAATTTATTTGGTGGTTGTTTAATCTTTACTGGCACAAAGCTAGATCTATAATAAATCTGCCAAGCAGCAATGATTAACACAAGGCCAATCACTGGCTTAAAAATATGAGATGGCAATGAAATTTGACCGCCAACAAAAGCAAGTGGTATCGATCCAGCAATAATAGGGAGTAACAACTGGCAAGAGAAAGCTTTTACTTTGTAAAACTTATACAGCGCAATTGCACTGACCAGCACATTTAAAGCTAATGCTACTGGTCGCATACTTTCTGGGGCGATACTCATCAATGCCATCACAGCGATATAGCCAGATGCACCACCGTGTCCAACTGAAGAGTAAAGCAGTGCGGCAATAAAAATAATCGGCGCTATTAGCAAGCCATTTGAAAAAAGCTCCATTAAATATTCAAGCCCTTTTAATATTCAAATCCAAAGCACCTAAGCTAAGTGTTGCTGAATAGCGGCTTTCACACTTGGATGTAAGCCTTGTCCATCATTCTCTTTCACGTGTGCTAATATGGTATTAATCATGACTGAATTCCAAAATGCTTTTAAATGACCAGCAATACCCGCCTCAACCTGCTCCTTGCTTGGGTAGGCTTCAAAGAAGTCACCAATTTGATTGGCCATCACGATTAATTTATCTGCTTCCATACTTTCCTTGCCCTATTCTGTCATTCTATTCGCGTGACTGTAAGCCACATATTGTTGATCTCTCACAAACCCTAACAAGGTAACCCCATAGTCCTCTGCAATACGCACGGCCAACCCTGTCGGTGCGGAAATAGCCGCTAACAAATCAAATCCCATCATGGTCACTTTTTGCACCATTTCGTAACTAGCACGACTTGTCGTTAAAATAAAACCACCCTTTACCTCTTGCTTACATAAAGCACCTAACAATTTATCCAGTGCATTATGCCTTCCAACATCTTCTCGGACATAGTGGATGACACCACCACTGTCGGCCCAAGCACAAGCGTGTGTTGCTCCAGTTAGCTTCTGCATCGGTTGCAAAGCACGAATACTTTCATGCGCCTTAAAAATACTTTCCATACTGATTGGCTGCAATGCAGCTACACTATCATTAGCGACTGGTAATCGAAATACTTGCGTTAAACTTTCAGCTCCACATAAGCCACAGCCGGTACGCCCTGCAATATTCCTCCGATGATCTTTAAGTTTCACAAACCGTTCAGTAGCAATCTCGACCTGCAATTCCATGCCACTTTCTTGCACTTGTATTTCCACACCATACAGCTCGCTTTTATCTTGCAATATCCCTTCAGTCAATGAAAAGCCCAAGGCAAAATCTTCCAAATCTTGTGGGCTTGCCAACATCACTGCATGTGAAACGCCGTTATACACTAACGCAACTGGCACTTCTTCTGCCAACTGATCGTTGGCTTTTTCAAGCTCACCATCACGCCAGCGTTGCACAGTGTATTCTTGTACTGGTCTTGTAATACCTTTTGTAAAAGGTGACTTCATGCCAATGTTATTTATTCAACTACCGCAGGCTTAGTCGGCAAAACCCTCGTCAGTTCAATTTGTGACTCACTAAATGTTTTGTATTCTTTTTGCCAGTCTGATATCTGATTCACTTTAGCCACTTGTACAGCCGTCACTTTATACTCTGGGCAGTTCGTTGCCCAATCTGAGTTATCAGTCGTAATGACATTTGCACCTGATTCAGGGTGATGGAAAGTGGTATACACCACACCTGGCTGCACACGCTCTGTAATGATTGCTCGCAGCACAGTTTCTCCTGAGCGACTAGCAATACTAACCCAATCCCCTTCTTGAACCGCGCGCTCCTCTGCATCGTGTGGATGCAATTCGATCACATCTTCATGGTGCCATGCGACATTTTGTGTGCGGCGCGATTGTGCGCCAACATTGTATTGGCTGAGAATACGGCCAGTCGTTAAAATTAACGGGTATTTTCCATTTACTTTTTCAGTCGTTGCCACATATTGGGTGATATAAAACTTACCTTTTCCTCGAACAAATTCATCGACATGCATGGTTGGCGTACCCGTTGGCGCCTCATCATTACATGGCCATTGTATGCTGCCCAGTTCATCTAATTTTGCAAAACTCACGCCTTTAAACGTCGGTGTCAGCTTTGCAATTTCATCCATAATTTCGCTGGCATGATTGTATTGCATTGGGTAGCCTAAAGCCTCTGAAAGCTTGGCGGTAATTTCCCAATCTTCCATTCCGTTTTTAGGTGCCATTACTTTACGTACAGGTGAGATGCGGCGTTCAGCATTGGTAAACGTACCATTTTTCTCTAGAAATGATGCCCCAGGGAAAAATACATGGGCAAACATGGCCGTTTCATTCAAGAATAAATCTTGCACAATCACGCACTCCATACTTTCTAAAGCATGCGTTACATGTTTGGTATCAGGGTCAGATTGTACAATATCCTCACCAATACAATAGAGTGCTTTAAAGCTGCCTTCCACTGCCAAATCCAACATGTTTGGAATGCGCAAGCCCGGATCCGCGCTAAGTGGAACGCCCCAAGCCGCTTCAAATTCAGCACGCGCTTCATCATCTTGTACATGGCGATAACCTGGAAACTCGTGCGGCATAGAGCCCATATCACAGGACCCTTGCACATTATTTTGCCCCCGCAATGGATTCACACCAACACCTTCACGCCCAACATTGCCTGTTGCCATTGCTAAGTTAGCAATGCCCATCACTGCAGTTGATCCTTGGCTATGTTCAGTCACACCCAAACCATAGTAGATTGAACCGTTTCCGCCAGTAGCAAATAACCGTGCCGCCTTTCGTACTTTTTCAGCATCAACGCCAAGCTCTTTTTCTAGTGCTTCTGGTGAGTTTTCTGGCTTTGCCACAAAGTCACGCCACACTTCAAACGACTCCCACTCACAGCGCGCCTTGACAAAATCCTCTCGCGCCAAACCTTCTGTCACAACCACATGCGCCATTGCAGAAATTAGCGCAACGTTTGTACCAGGTCTTAAATTTAGATGATAATCAGCACGAACATGCGGTGAATTTTCAACCAAATCAATCGCACGTGGATCAGCCACTATTAGCTTGGCACCCTCACGTAAACGGCGCTTCATTTGCGAAGCAAATACTGGGTGTGCATCCGTTGGGTTTGAGCCCATTACAAAAATCACATCTGACTTCATGACAGAATCAAAGGTTTGCGTACCTGCGGACTCCCCCAAGGTTTGCTTCAAACCATAACCGGTTGGGCTATGGCAAACGCGAGCGCAAGTATCGACATTGTTACTACCAAATACCGCACGTACTAACTTCTGAGTCACATACACTTCTTCATTAGTACAACGTGATGACGTAATGCCGCCAGCAGAGTCTTTGCCATATTTAGCTTGGATACGTTTGATTTCACTGGCTGCATATGCAATCGCTTCATCCCAACTGACTTGCTGCCATTCATCATGAATACTTTTACGAATCATCGGTGTTGTGATGCGGTCTTGATGTGTTGCATAACCCCATGCAAAGCGGCCTTTTACGCAAGAATGTCCATGATTTGCACCGCCATCTTTATTAGGCGTCATTCGGACGACTTCATCACCTTTCATTTCCGCATTAAAGCTACATCCCACACCACAATATGCACAGGTTGTCGTCACTTTATGCTCTGGTGTGCCCGACTCAATCACCGTTTTATCCATCAGTGTTGCTGTTGGACAAGCTTGCACACAAGCACCACAAGACACACACTCTGAATCCATAAAGTCTTTATTACCTGCAGATACTTTACTGTCAAAACCCCGGCCTTCAATCGTCAATGCAAACGTCCCCTGTGTTTCTTCACAAGCGCGTACGCAACGTGAGCAAACGATACATTTAGAAGGGTCAAAAGTGAAATATGGATTACTTTCATCTTTTTCAGCTTTAAGATGGTTTTCACCTTCATAGCCATAACGCACTTCGCGCAAACCAACCGCACCAGCCATATCTTGCAATTCACAGTCACCATTGGCCGCGCAAGTTAAACAATCGAGTGGGTGATCTGATATATAGAGCTCCATCACACCGCGACGAGTATCAGCCAGCGCATCAGTCTGCGTTTTAACTTTGATGCCTTCAGCTACGGGTGTCGTACAAGATGCAGGCATGCCACGACGGCCTTCGATTTCAACCAAACACAAACGGCAGGAGCCAAACGGTTCCAATGAATCCGTCGCGCATAATTTTGGCACGGTTACGCCGCCAAGTTGAGCAGCATGCATAATTGAAGTGCCTTCTGGCACGGTTACATCAGTGCCATCAATATTCAGTGTTACTAACGTTTCACTGTGTTTTTTTGGCGTGCCATAGTCTTTTTCAGAATCGTATTTCAAAGCAATTTTTTTTGTCGCAGTATATTTAATATCATCCATGATGCTATCCTTTTACCGCGATTAAGCGGCACCTTCTTTTTCGTTAAGTCCCTTATTCAAACCAAAGTCTTCCCCAAAGTGATTCAATGCGCTGATGACTGGGTATGGAGTCATGCCTCCCAAGGCACATAATGAACCATTAAGCATGGTGTCAGACAAATCACGTAACACTTGTATATTTTTGGTGTGTTCCGTACCTGATGTAATTTTATCCATCACTTCCACGCCACGTGTTGCGCCAATGCGGCATGGCGTACATTTTCCACAACTCTCAATAGAGCAGAATTCAAAAGCATAACGCGCCATTTTCGCCATATTGACAGTGTCATCAAATACAACAATGCCGCCATGACCAAGTACCGCCCAAAGCTTTTGAAATGACTCGTAATCTATTGGTGTATCAAACTGGCTCTCTGGCAAGTATGCGCCTAAGGGTCCGCCCACTTGCACTGCGCGGATTGGCCTTCCACTGGCAGAGCCACCTCCGTAGTCATACAGCAGCTCTCTTAAAGTGATGCCAAACGCTAACTCGACCAAGCCACCGCGTTTAATATTCCCTGCCAATTGAATTGGCAATGTGCCACGTGAGCGTCCCATGCCATAATCAGCATAATACTGTGCGCCTTTATCTAAAATAATCGGTATGGTTGCTAAACTTATGACATTATTGACTGCGGTTGGTTTCCCAAATAAACCTTCTATTGCAGGTAGTGGTGGTTTAAATCGTACTAAACCACGTTTACCTTCTAAGCTTTCTAATAATGAAGTCTCTTCACCACAAACATAGGCGCCTGCGGCTCGGCGGACTTCCATCTGAAAGCTTTTACCTGAACCACAAACATCATCACCCAAGTAGCCAGCGGCATTGGCTTTATCAATCGCTTCATTCAAAATATGCAGCGCATGTGGGTACTCACTACGCAAGTAGATATAGCCCTGTGTTGCACCAACAGCGAGACCAGCAATGGTCATTCCTTCGATTAATACATAAGGATCATCTTCCATGACCATGCGGTCAGAGAAAGTACCTGAATCGCCTTCATCAGCATTACAAACAATATATTTTTGTGCGCCTTCAGCACCTAATACCGTATTCCACTTAATACCCGTTGGGAACGCAGCACCACCACGCCCACGCAAACCTGAATCAGTCACGGCCTTAACAATGTCTTCTTGCGTCATTGCCAATGCATTTTTTAAACCTTTATAGCCGTCATATGCAATATAGTCTTCTAATGAAACAGGATCAGTAATCCCTGCACGGGCAAATGTTAAGCGTTGCTGATTTTTCAAGTATGGGATTTCTTCACTTAAGCCAAGCGATAAAGCATGACCGCCGCCATTGATAAAATCAGCATCAAATAAACTCTCCACATCTTTTGGTTTAACTGGCGCATAAGCTACACGACCTGCCGGCGTTTCCACCTCAATCATTGGCTCTATCCAAAAGAGACCACGCGAGCCATTGCGAATAATTGTTATGTCTGCACCACGTTTTTCAGCTTCTGCTTGAATCGCTTTTGCCGTTCTCTCTGCACCTAGCGACAATGCCGCAGAGTCGCGAGGAATATAAACTTTAACCATTGCTGACCTCACTCACTAACTCTTCTACTTGCTCTATATCAACACGCCCATACACATCATCATCCATCATCACCGCAGGTGAACAGGCACAATTACCCAAACAATATACAGGCAACAAGGTCACTTTCCCATCGGCTGTCGTTTCGTGATAATCAATACCTAACTTGGCTTTAATGTCTGCCTCCAACTTTTCCGAGCCCATGGCTTGGCAGGATTCTGCACGGCAAACTTGCAACACATGCTCGCCAACAGGGTGGGTTCTAAAGTGATGGTAAAAGCTCACAAAACCATGCACTTCAGCCACGGATAATGCCATGGCTTTTGAAACGAGCGGATACACCTCTTCAGGCACATATCCAATATCATCTTGAATCCTATGCGTTAAAGGCATCAAGCCACCAGGCATCCCCTGATGGGCTAAAATATAGGCTTTTATTCTGTCAAACTCCGCCGGGGAAAGATGTTGCGCCAAGACTAACTCCAAATGTTAATGAATTGTAAATTACATGTTATCATATACTTAAAATTTTTGTTGTTAAAGCTAAAAAGAGCTTAAAATAATGGTTA
>JBLIIL010000042.1:0-16394 GCA_047634755.1 Methylophilaceae bacterium | reverse complement strand
ACAGAGCGCTTCGGTAATTCAGCACCAATCGCCAAACCAAACTTAATCGCACATTCCACCGCTTCTTTATTCAGCACTGGTAGCACACCAGGCAAAGCTGTACTCACTTCACATGCTTGCGTATTAGATTCAGCACCATACGCGGTTGAGGCGCCACTAAAAATTTTTGTTTTTGTTTTTAATTGAGCATGCGTTTCCAGCCCAATGACAACTTCCCACTCCATTATGCAATTCCTTCAGGCATGGTTGTATGCCAATCTGTCACTTGTTGATACGCATGCCCCACATTCAACATACGTGCTTCATCAAAATAGTTGCCAATGATTTGTAAGCCTACTGGCAGGTCTTTACCATCACTGCTTTTACTAAACCCTGCTGGAATACTCATTCCAGGCAACCCAGCTAAGTTAGTCGCAATGGTATAAATATCTTGTAAATACATCGCTACAGGGTCATCAGTTTTTTCACCTGTTTTAAACGCTGTAGAAGGCACCGTTGGCCCTATGATAATGTCACATTTTTTATACGCTGCTTTAAAATCATCAGCAATTAAATGACGAATTTTCTGCGCCTTTAGATAGTAAGCATCATAGTAACCAGCGCTTAATACATAAGTGCCAATCAAGATACGGCGCTTCACCTCATCGCCAAAGCCTTCAGCTCGGCTCTTCATATACATGTCCATCAAATCATCATATTCGGCCGCACGATGACCATAACGCACGCCATCATATCGTGACAAATTGGTCGAGGCTTCCGCTGGTGCTAGTACGTAATAGACAGGAATCGACAAGCTTGCATTCGGCAATGAGATATCGACAAATTCAGCGCCTAGCTTTTTATATTCAGCAATCGCATTATCAATCACTTTCGCCACATCAGCATTCAAGCCTTCGGCAAAATATTCTTTAGGTAGTCCGACTTTCAAACCTATCAGTGGCTGGTTAAGCTTGCTTGTATAATCTTCTTTTAGATGATTCAAACTCGTTGAATCACGCTCATCAAAACCAGCCATTACATTCATCATCAAAGCACAGTCTTCAGCTGATTTTGCCATAGGCCCTGCTTGATCCAAGCTCGAAGCGAAAGCAATCATGCCATAGCGTGAAACCAAACCATAAGTTGGCTTTAAACCAGTAAACCCACACAATGAAGCTGGCTGACGAATAGAACCACCTGTATCTGTACCGGTTGCTGCTGCACATAACCGCGCAGCTACAGCGGCAGCTGAACCACCACTACTGCCGCCTGGCACACGGGCTAAATCCCAAGGGTTATTAACACCGCCAAAATAGCTAGTCTCATTAGATGAGCCCATGGCGAACTCATCCATATTCGTTTTACCTAGGTTAACCGCGCCAGCTTGATTAAATTGTGTAATTACATTTGCATCATAGGGCGCTATGAAATTTTCTAGCATCTTAGAGCCACAAGTTGTCCGCCAATCCTTGGCACAAAAAATATCTTTTTGCGCGATGGGAATACCAGTTAGTGGCGTTGCAGTTCCTGCTGCGAGGCTGCCATCCGCTGCTTTTGCTTGCGCAAGGCTTTTATTTTCATCCAGTGTAATATAAGCATTAATGTCAGGGTTGTATTGTCGGATACGATCCAAGAATGTTTGTGTCATTTCAACGCTAGACACTTCTTTATTCGCCAACATTTGGCTTAATTGTTTAAGGCTTTGGTTAATCATGGCTTTTCTGTATAAATTCTGGGCGGTCTAATTCGAGGTCGTCTATTTCCGTTCGCTTACTCAATTACTTGTGGCACTAGATATAAACCACTATCAACAGCAGGTGCATTTTTTTGGAATGTCTCACGTTGATTTGTCGCTGTAACAACATCCTCTCTCAATCGTTGCACGACATCTTGAGAATGTGACATTGGTGTAATACCAGTGGTATCCACTGCTTGCATTTCCTCTATGAGCGTCAAAATGCCCGTGAGTTTATTGAGGGTTTTGTCCGCTTCCGAATCATTAATTTCAATTCTTGCGAGATGCGCAATGCGCTTAATATCAGGGATGGTAAGTGCCATAAAATGGTTCTATTCTTCTGAATTGCAAATTTAGTATAATAAACTTCAATTCCTACTTAGGATTAAGTGGAATATACGTTATTATACCTTGATATTTAATTTTATTATCCCATCTTAATTTTAGGCATGTGATTAATAAGCTCGAAAGAAAAAGCACAGGAAAAAACATATGCTCGGCTCGTTAAGTAATTACTTTTCAAATGATTTGGCCATTGACTTAGGAACTGCAAATACACTGATTTTCTCACGTAACAGAGGTATCGTTCTTAATGAACCATCTGTTGTCGCCATTCGTATTGAAGGCGGCACCAACGGTAAGAAAATATTACTTGCTGTCGGTACCGAAGCAAAAGGCATGTTGGGCAGAGCACCTGCTAACATCCAAGCCATTCGCCCAATGAAAGATGGTGTGATTGCAGACTTTACGGTCACTGAACAAATGTTGAAATTCTTCATCCGCAAGGCGCGTGATGATCGCTGGTTCGCCCCCAGTCCTCGCATTATTATTTGTGTGCCTGTTGGCTCAACACAGGTTGAACGTCGTGCGATTAAAGAGTCCGCTGAACGTGCTGGCGCAAAACAAGTATTCTTGATTGAGGAGCCAATGGCTGCTGCAATTGGTGCAGAAATGCCCGTAGCGGAAGCAACTGGCTCTATGGTCGTAGACATTGGCGGCGGCACAACAGAAGTTGGCGTCATATCAATGGGCGGTATTGTATACGCAAGGTCTGAGCGTGTTGGTGGTGATAAGTTTGATCAAGCCATTATTGATTACATCCGCCGCAACTATGGCATGCAAATCTCAGAGCCAACAGCTGAAGCCATGAAGAAAAAAATTGGTTCCGCATTCCCAGGCTCTGAAGTCTTGGAAATGGAAGTCACTGGTCGCAACCTTGCAGAAGGTTTGCCGCGTAAATTCACCATTTCTAGCAATGAAATTTTAGAAGCACTGACAGAGCCGCTTAACGCGATTGTTGGTGCGGTTAAGTCTGCATTAGAGCAAACACCACCTGAGCTAGGTGCTGACATTGCAGAAAAAGGCATGGTCATCACAGGTGGTGGCGCGCTACTGCGTGATATCGACCGCTTATTCATGGAAGAAACTGGCTTACCAGTCATCCTCGCAGAAGATCCACTGACTTGTGTTGCACGCGGATGTGGTCGCGTATTGGAAGATATGGATAAATTAGGTAGCGTCTTTGCACATGAATAATGACTACCTAGTTAAATTAGCACCAATGTAATAGCATGCTTAAAGGCGTTCATCAGAAACTAGAGCACCAAGAAACTCCAGCTTTTTTCGTTCATGGCACCAGCGCATTTTTACGCATGGTTTTTTTCTGCGCACTATCCATTATCCTAATGGCAGTGGATGCAAAACTAAACTATCTCTCTCAAATCCGCCAAGCCTTTATTGGTGGATTACACCCCATCGAGCGGGCTGCCAACATCCCTAGCGAACTCATTCGGGATTCAAAAAAGTACTTTGCCAACCACAACCAATTAGTACAAGAGAACTACATCCTCAAGCTGCAAGCGTTTGAGAATTCGGTCAAATTGCAACGCTTGAATACATTGCAAGCTGAAAACGAACATTTGCGCAGCTTGCTTGGTGGCGACATTCCCATTCACCCCAGAGCAGTATTAGGCGACATTTCACATACAGGCAGAGACCCTTTCAGAAACGTCGTGATCGTTAATAGAGGCAGTCAACACAACATTCAGGCTGGTCAAGCTGTGGTCGATGCTAAAGGCGTATTGGGTCAAGTAACGCGCGTCTATCCGTTTAGCAGTGAGGTCACAATGATTACGGATAAAAGCTTATCCATTCCCGTACAAGTTGAGCGCAACCAGTTACGCGCAATTGCCTTTGGACAAAGTGGCAACACTTTAGATATTCCCTACTTACCCTCAAATGTTGATATTGAAATTGGCGATAAATTAGTCACGTCTGGCTTGGATGGCATTTACCCAGCAGGCTTAGCCGTGGCAACGGTGACAAAAATCGACCAAGATCCAGAAACCGCGTTTGCCAAAATAATTAGCGCGCCTACCGCAAAAGTAAGCCATCATTTACAACTGCTCATTCTAGAACTCCCAGAGTCTAGGGAGCCCGAGGAAAAACCACCATCAAAAGAAACAAATAAAAAGGAGGCTAAGCCTGATGCAAAAAGCTCCTAATCTATTGCTGGTGTATGGCTCACTCCTGTTTGCCTTACTTTGCCAACTATTCCCTTGGACTGGGCAAGGTATTATCTTCCGCCCTGACTTCATGCTAGTTGTATTGTTGTACTGGCTATTACGCGCACCTTATTTATGCAATGTTGGCACCGCATGGCTTGTTGGTGCATTCGTCGACTTAGGAACAGGAAGCTTATTAGGTCAACATGCTTTAGCGTTCACATTAACCGCTTATGTTGCACTCTCTTTTCAACGTAGACTTGTTTTATTTAGTGAGGCTCAAATCCTAGCATTTACCTTTGCGTTGTTGGTGCTGACTAAGTTTATCGTTTTAATTCTAAAATTACTGACAGGTAATGAGATGCCAACTTGGCATTATTTCTGGCCTGCGGTAACAGGTATTTTATTCTGGCTAGTTATAAAGTTCGCTTTAGGGGCCATTGCATACCCAAAATCAACCGAGGCGAATTAAACGCATATGCGTCGCAGACTCGAACTAAAAAACTATCACCATGAGTTGCAGCATTTTAAGTTGCGCTTAATCGTCCTAGGCGGCATTGTCCTCCTTGGGTTTGGCATACTCATTATTCGCTTTTATTTTCTACAAATCACAGCTTACGATCATTACCATACACTTGCAGAAAACAATCGCATCTCTGTGATTCCAGTAGCACCAACTCGAGGCATCATTACAGACAGGAATGGTACAATAATTGCTCATAACTTTTTTGTCTACGCCTTAGAAATCACGCCTGTAAAAGTCGAGTACATGGATAAAACAATTGCTGAACTTAGTAAGTTAGTCGAAATATCGAGCAATGATATAAAGCGATTTAACAAACTAAAAGCACGTAACTATGGATTTAAGTCACTACCCATCCGCACTCACTTAAATGAAGTTGAGGCTGCTAAATTTGCAGCTAACCGTTTTCGGTTTCCTGGTGTAGAAATTAAATCACGTCTGTTTCGTCATTACCCTAATGGTAAGTTGGGGGTACATATCGCTGGCTATATTGGCCGAATTAATGACAATGATATTGCTAAACTCAAAACAGAAGGCGCGCTATCTAACTACAAAGGTTCAGATCATATTGGCAAAAGTGGCATCGAACAGTTTTATGAGAAAAAGCTGCATGGTAAGGCTGGTTTCCAGCAGGTAGAAATTAATGCGGATGGCAAAGCCGTCCGTGTGCTGTCAAGTACAGCACCCGTTTCTGGTGATAACTTAACACTCTCTGTTGACCTTAAGTTGCAAGAAATTGCTGAAAAATCCTTTGGGGATCGACGTGGTGCTTTAGTGGCGATTCAACCGAAAACAGGTGAAGTCCTTGCCTTAGTCAGCATGCCCACTTTCGACCCTAACCTCTTTGTTGGCGGCATTGACACCTCCAATTGGCGACGTCTTAACGAATCTGCGGACAAGCCGATGATTAACCGTCCACTGAGAGGCGTTTACCCACCAGGCTCAACTTTCAAACCATTTGTTGCATTAGCGGGGCTTGAGGCAGGAAAGCGCATGCCACCATTTCATATCAAAGATCCAGGCTACTTCATCCTACCTAACAGTACCCATCGCTATCGTGACTGGAAGGTTGGCGGTCATGGTTTTGTTGATATTAAGCATGCCATTACCATTTCTTGTGATACCTTTTTCTACGGGCTTGCTATCGAATTAGGAATAGAAAAGCTGACCACTTTTGTCCGCCATTTTGGTTTTGGTAAAAAAACAGGTATTGATATCACAGGTGAAAATAGTGGCTTACTGCCTACCCCTGAATGGAAAATGCGTCGCTACAAAAAGCCTTGGTACAAAGGGGAGACTGTTATTGTCGGTATCGGACAAGGGTACACCCTAACCACGCCAGTGCAACTTGCTTATGCAACCTCTGTCCTAGCTAACAGAGGCACGGCCATGAAACCGCATCTGGTCACTGCCATTACTGATGTAAAAACAGGAGAAACAACCCCAATAAAACCTGTTGTGACTGAACAAATAGCATTAACTGACAGCAATTTAGAAATAATCAAAGCAGCCATGATAGATGTAACGTTACCAGGGGGTACCGCCTCCCGTGTTGGTAGAAATGCGGGTTATAGCATTGCAGCAAAAACAGGAACAGCACAAGTGATTGGCATCAAACAAAATGAAAAATATGATGAGAAAAACATTGCAGCACGTCATAGAGACCATGCCTTATTCATTGCTTATGCCCCCACTGATAATCCACAAATTGCCATTGCCGCCATTGTCGAAAATGGCGGGCATGGTGGTTCTGCAGCAGGTCCAATTGCGCGTCAACTCATGGACTACTACCTGCTCGGAAAGTTGCCGCCTGAACCCATTGAAAAGACAGCCCCTAAAGTAACAGAAGAAGCAACCGTGGAGGCATCTGCGCATGATTAACCGTTTTGTTTATCGGCTAGGCCAACATATAGACTCTATATTAATGTGCAGCATCCTATTCACATTGATGATTGGCTTATTCATCTTATACAGCGCCTCTGGGGAAAGTATTGGCAGAGTCAGTGCTCAGCTCATTAATATTGTTATTGCCATGTCCATTTTGTGGTTAGTCGCCAACGTTCAACCACAATTTATGGAGCGCATGGCGCTACCATTGTACTTACTTGGCATTCTGCTACTGATAGGCGTGGCTTTATTTGGCAACATTAGCCATGGTGCAAGGCGTTGGTTGGATTTAGGCATTGTCAATTTACAACCATCAGAGCTCATGCGTATTGCTGTCCCGATGATGCTGGCTTGGTTTTTTTCTCAACGTGGAGCATCACTGCGTGTTACTGATTTTATTATCGCTTTTATTATTCTCCTTCTACCCGTATTTTTCATATTAAAACAACCTGACTTGGGCACTTCTTTACTCGTTTTTGCATCAGGGTTATTTGTTATCTTTCTGGCTGGTTTAAGTTGGCGCATTATTATCGTCGGTGTAGTTGCTGCTGGTGCTCTCATGCCCATGTTTTGGTCAATGCTGCATGATTATCAACGTAGGCGTATTCGCATCTTAATCGACCCCACGCAAGACCCACTGGGTGCGGGCTACCATATTATTCAGTCGACAATTGCCCAGGGCTCAGGTGGGCTAACTGGGAAGGGCTGGTTAAATGGCACACAGTCTCAATTAGATTTTTTACCTGAGCGGACAACAGATTTTATTTTTTCCGTCTTTAGTGAGGAGTTTGGCATGGTTGGCAATGTGCTTTTATTACTTCTGTTTAGTCTCATTATTGCGCGTGGCCTTTATATTGCATCACAAGCCCAAAACACATTCTCAAGGCTGTTGGCAGGCAGTATTACTTTAACTTTCTTTATATATATATTTGTGAATATCGGCATGGTCAGTGGCATCCTGCCTGTCGTTGGCGTACCATTACCTCTTATTAGTTATGGTGGCACATCAATGGTAGCGATATTGCTCGGCTTTGGCATATTGATGAGCATCCACACTCACAAAAAATTAGTTGCGTCAGGATAATTGAATGATGAAAAAAACTTATCTTTTAATAATTGTTAGCTGCCTTGCGCTCATCGCTTGTGGTGGCAATCGAACAATCAAGCCCTCATCAAAAACGAGCACATCCAATATTGGTGGTTACTACGGTATAGATGGCCCACATGCAAAACCACCTGGCAATCTGGATGAAATTCCTGATGCGACCCCAAAAGTTGAGACTTTGTACAAATACTCTAGTAAACCTTACGTCGCTTTAGGCAAGAAATATGTTCCTCTAAAAACGGCAAAAGGCTATAAAAGGCGTGGTGTCGCTTCTTGGTATGGCAAGATGTTTCATGGTAAAAAAACAGCCATTGGTGAAACTTATGACATGTACAGCATGTCAGCTGCCCATACGGTGTTACCGCTACCAAGCTATGTCAAAGTTACCAATATTGAGAATGGGCGTTCCGTTGTTGTTCGCGTCAATGACAGGGGGCCTTTTATACATAAAAGAGAAATTGACCTATCATATGCCGCTGCTCACAAATTACGCTTAATTCAAAAAGGTAGAGGTATAGTAGAGGTGGAAGCAATCGACCCAAGAAATTACGCTGCACCCCCCAAGGCCACCATAAAAAATACCTCTCCAGAAAAAGTAACGGCAATGCCTAATGCACATCCGACAGTAACAGGGCTGCATTACGTGCAAGCTGGAGCATTTGGCAGCAAAGCCAATGCCATTGCATTGCAAAACAGAATAAATGGCTTAGATATTGAAGACATTTCTAAAATTAACCGCATGTATAATAATGGGTTATATCGCTTAACTGTTGGGCCTTATCAAACGAGACAAGCAGCAGAAAAAAAAGCCCAACAGATTCGAAAAACACTGAACACTTCCACCATAATCCTTATTAAATAATAGAAAAACTATGCGCAAACAATTAATAATCCTTATTGCTTACTTACTCCTCCCATTAACAAGCTGGGCAACAGCAGCACCAGCACCTACTTTAAAGGTAAGCGCCTATTTATTAAAAGATTTTAATAGTGGCTCTGCCATTGCTGCGCATAAAGAAGGTGAGCGTTTAGAGCCCGCCTCATTGACTAAGATAATGACGGCTTACCTAACATTTGATTCGCTTAAACAAGGCCACCTCACATTATCGCAAAATGTACCTGTGAGTAAAAAAGCTTGGGAAGCGGAAGGTTCAAGAATGTTTATTGAGCCTAAAAAAAATGTCACTGTAGATGAGCTGCTACATGGACTGATTATTCAATCAGGTAATGATGCGGCCATCGCCTTAGCTGAAGTCATTGGTGGCAGTGAAGATCAGTTTGCAATCATGATGAACCAACAAGCCAAAAAAATTGGTATGGATCACACTAACTATATAAACGCGACTGGATTGCCTGATGAAAATCATTACACAACAGCAACCGATTTAGCACTGATGGCAGAAGCGCTCATCAAAGACTTCCCTGAGGACTATGTTCGTTTATACAAAAAAAAAGAATATACCTATAACAAAATTACCCAACTTAACCGCAACCGTTTATTGTTTTTAGACAACAACGTAGATGGCATAAAAACAGGTCATACAAATGCTGCTGGTTATTGTTTAGTTTCTTCTGCTAAACGTGGAGAAACACGCCTCATTTCCATTGTCTTAGGCGCAAAAAGTAAAGCCATGCGCATATCTGAGAGCCAACGTTTACTTAATTATGGTTTTCAGTTTTATGAATCCACTTTAGTGTATAAAAAAACACATGCGATTTCCAGTATGTACGTTTATAAAGGCGCTGAAAAAACAGTCATTGCTTCAGTAAAAAATGACTTATACCTATCATTGCCAAAAGGTGATTATGCGAATGTAAAAGCAACGACAACGTCTAAGCAACCGCTGATCGCGCCTGTCAAAGCGGGACAAGAAATTGGAAAAATTACATTTATCCTTGATAATCAAATTATCACTGAGCGTAAGCTTATTGCCACGAGTTCAGTAGGAGAAGCAGGCATTTTAGGCAAAATCATCGATAGCATTAGATTGTTACTTAAATAGCATACCAATATGACTAAAGACACAGACCAACAAGAAACCTTAATCGAATTCCCATGTGAGTTCCCGATTAAGGTGATGGGCGAGACGCATGAGTCGTTTAGTATTGAAATCATTAAAACAATACAACAACATGAAGCAACATTTGATACTACTAGAATCGAACTCAAAGGTAGCTCTGGTGGCAAGTACACCAGCCTCACTTGCACTTGCTACGTTGAGTCTAAAACACAATTAGACAATATCTACCGCGCACTCACTAGCCACGCGCTGGTTAAGTTCGTGCTTTAACTGGGCAAACCATGCCGCTTATTACGCGTAAGCTGGGCCTTACCGACTATCAAACGACGCTGGCTGCCATGCAGGTATTTACCAATGACCGCACCACAGCCACGGATGATGAGCTTTGGTTAACCGAACACGACAGTGTTTACACGCTAGGTCTGAACCGTAAAAACGTCCGGTTACCTCAAAATAAGATCACTGTTGTCAATGTGGATCGCGGCGGAAAAATCACCTACCATGGCTTGGGGCAAGTTGTGATTTACTGTCTTATTGATTTAGATAGACGACAACTTAAAGTGCGTGAACTAGTAGATATCATTGAAGGTAGTATCATTAAGTTGCTAGCGCAATACCAAGTCACAGCCTCAACACAAAAAAATGCCCCTGGTGTTTACATCGGCGAACGGAAAATTGCTTCCGTTGGCTTAAGGCTAAAAAGAAACTGCTGTTATCATGGTTTAAGTTTAAATATTGATATGGACTTAGTACCATTCAAAGCCATTGACCCTTGCGGTTATGTTGGCTTAGCCATGACACAAACTAAAGACTGGAATATTAAAGAATCATCCCAATATATGGGTCAGGCTTTACTAGACATATTAAAGAAAAAATTAAGCACATGAATAAACAAGCTGTTATAACGCTAACCAGATCAACAACCAACCGACCACCGAAAAAAATCGCGGGTGTCAAAGAAACTAGCGCTGAAAAAGTAGCCCGCATCCCGATTAAAATTATTCCAAAGCCCATCATGCGTAAGCCTGAGTGGATACGCATGAAGATGCCTAACAGCAAGCGCTACCAAGACATCAAACAAGCCTTGCGCAATAATAATTTACACACCGTTTGTGAAGAAGCCAGCTGCCCTAATATTGGTGAGTGCTTTAGCGCTGGTACGGCCACTTTTATGATTTTAGGTGACATCTGTACACGCCGTTGTCCATTTTGTGATGTATCGCACGGGAAACCGTTACCGCCTGATGTGGAAGAACCAGCCAATCTGGCCAAAACAATTGCTGAGATGAAACTCAACTATGTGGTCATGACTAGTGTTGATAGAGACGACTTACCAGATGGTGGTTCACAACATTTTGTCGATTGCATTAAAGCGATTCGTGAAGTTTCACCTGACATTAAAATTGAAATTTTAGTGCCGGATTTTCGTGGCCGTTTACATGTTGCATTACGTATTTTAGAAGAGGCACCACCTGATGTCATGAACCACAATTTGGAAACGATTCCGCGTCTTTATAAACAAGCGCGTCCAGGCTCTGATTACCAAAACTCATTAAACCTATTAAAAACGTTTAACGAAATGTATCCAGACATTCCAACCAAATCAGGCTTAATGGTAGGCTTGGGTGAAACAGATGATGAAATATTGGAGGTGATGAAAGATTTACGCGCTCATAATGTCACCATGCTCACCCTAGGTCAGTATTTGCAACCAAGTGAGCATCACTTACCTGTAGAACGTTATGTCGAACCTGCTGCTTTTGATGTGCTGAAAGTAAAAGCAGATGCCATGGGCTTTAATAATGCTGCCTGTGGCCCCATGGTCAGAAGTAGCTACCACGCAGACTTACAAGCAGGACATATTGCTTAATAAGTCCTTCATTTAAACACATCAGGTCATAAAAGAGAGTATCAATGGTCCCACACTTAACCACTGCCCTTAGCGGCCCGCTACTAGACTTAGAGAAGCGCATACTGAACAAGATGCCTGAAATTGAGCATTGGTTTCGCACACAATGGTTAGATCACGGCGCACCCTTTTATGCCTCAGTAGACTTACGCAATAGTGGCTTTAAGCTTGCTCCTGTGGATATCAACTTATTCCCTGCCGGCTTTAATAACTTAAACCCTGATTTCTTAAGTTTGAGCGTGCAGGCTGCCACCGTCGCGGTTGAAAAGATTTGTCCAGAAGCACACCGTTTACTCATCATTCCAGAAAATCACTCACGTAATACTTTTTATTTACGTAATGTGTTTGATCTTAGCAAGATTATGAAAGCCGCTGGCCTGGACGTGCGTATCGGTAGCGTTTCACCCGATATCACAGAACCAACGGTCTTAGACTTACCTGATGGCAATACGCTGCTTTTAGAGCCATTAGTACGTGAAGGTAATCGCATTAAACTCAAGAATGCTGAGTTAGGTGATTTTGATAGCTGCGCGGTACTGCTGAACAACGATTTAACAGGCGGCGTGCCAGACATACTGAAAAACTTAGAGCAAGAGCTTATTCCCCCATTACATGCAGGCTGGCAAACACGACGCAAAACACGTCACTTTTCTGCTTACAATGATGTGGTTAAAGACTTTGCAGACTTTCTAGAAATTGATGAATGGTTACTCAACCCCTACTTTGAACGCTGCGAAGGCATTGATTTTAATGCGCGTGAAGGAGAAGAATGCTTAGCGCAAAAAGTCGATATTTTGCTTGAAAAAATCAAAGTTAAATATGCAGAGTATGGCATCATGCAAGAGCCTTTTGTGATTGTTAAAGCGAATGCTGGCACTTATGGCATGGGCATCATGTCAGTGAAGTCAGCTGATGAAATGCGCTGCTTGAATCGCAAAAAACGGAATAAAATGTCGACCATTAAAGAAGGCCAAATCGTTAGCGAAGTCATTATTCAAGAAGGTGTGTATACCTTTGAAAGCATCAATGATGCCATTGCTGAGCCTGTCGTGTACATGATGGATCACTTCGTCATTGGTGGCTTTTATCGCGTCCATACAAGTCGCGCAGTGGATGAAAACCTCAATGCACCTGGTGCTCACTTTGAGCCACTGGCTTTTGAAACTCCTTGTGGTTTACCTGACTGCGCTGGCGAACCTGATACTGTGCCTAACCGCTTTTATGCTTATGGTGTGGTTGCGCGTTTAGCGTTGTTAGCGACGACAATTGAGCTAGAAGAAACTGATCCATTGAATGCATAGATTTGAACACATAGGCCTGAGCATATAAACCCATGAAACTACTCTTCATTCTAGACCCATACACGGGTTTAAATATAAAAAAAGATACCAGTCTCGCTATGATGCGAGAAGCACTCGCACGCGGCCACGAACTCTATGTGTGTCAGCAGCATGATACTTACCTACGTAATGAAACCGTTTATATTAAGACACAAGCTTTCGAATTTTCTGAGGGTGTCAATTGGTATAGCCTAGCCAAAGAAAACAAAACATTACCAAAAGACTTTTCCGCCATCATCTTGCGCAAAGACCCGCCGTTTGATAATGAGTATCTATACACCACCTACTTATTAGAACTTGCCGAAGCACAAGGTGGTACTGTAATTAACAATCCTGTCGCCGCCCGTGGCTGGAATGAAAAACTCTCCGTTGCCCGCTTCCCACAGTTTTGTCCTGAATTTTTAGTGACCGCGAATAACCAACAAATACGTGAGTTTCTGGATGTACAACAAGACATCATCGTGAAGCCGCTAGATGGAATGGGCGGCACGGGTATATTTAGGCTGACTGCAAATGACCCAAACATTGGTGTGGTTTTAGAAACCATTACCAATTATGGCAAACAGACAATCATGGCGCAGCAATACATCCCTGCCATCAAACAAGGTGACAAACGCATTATTGTGATTGATGGAAAGCCATTAGACTACGCACTTGCTCGCATTCCGCAAGGTGGAGAAACGCGCGGCAATATGGCTGTTGGCGGTAAGGCTGTAGCGCAACTGTTAACTAAACGTGATCGTGAAATTGCGACCACCATCGGTCACACGCTGAAAGTAGAAGGCTTGTTTTTTGTCGGCCTAGATGTGATTGGTGATTACGTGACTGAGATCAATGTCACCAGCCCAACAGGTATCGTAGAGATTGCAGCACAAACCCCTTGCCAACCTGCAACCATTTTTATTAAAGCATTAGAAGCAAAGCTCTCAGCGTAAAACTAGAATCACTGAGCTACTAGGGTTATAGTAGCGCCTATGCGCATTGTTTTCCTACTGCTTTTCGCTCTACTCTTACTGAGCTGCAGTCCAAAAGAACCACTCTACAACACCCAAAGCTATGTTTTTGGTACGCTAGTAGACATCTCGATTTATGGCGAAACTGATGAACGAGCACAAAGTGTTAGCAATGGCATTATTCAACAATATAATGCCCTACATCAACGCCTGCATGCTTGGAAACCAAGTGAGTTAAGTACTATTAATCAAGCGTTTGCAGCAGGTAAGTCCATCACCATAAAGTCTGATATTGCACAAATCCTCAGAGATGCCATCGCACTTTCAACACAATCCGAAGGTGCTTTTAACCCTGCCATTGGGCAGCTGATTAAATTGTGGGGCTTCCAGAATGATACGTTTATCCCACACCAGGTCGATGAGAGTGCTGTTACTGCGTTGGTTTCTAAAAATGCAAAGATGTCTGACATTGTGATTAGTGGCAATAAAATCCATAGTAACAATCCAGCCGTACAATTAGACTTAGGTGGTTATGCGAAAGGCTATGCGCTCGACATTGGCTTGACTTACTTAAAAGAACAAAACATTAAACATGCTCTGATTAACATTGGCGGCAACATCATTGCGCTAGGCCAACATGGCGACAAGCCTTGGCGCGTTGGCATTCAGCATCCACGGCAACCCAATGCCATTGCAACACTAGCATTACCAAGTGGCTGGGCCATTGGCACTTCTGGTGACTATCAACGTTATTTTGAATTAGATGGTCAACGCTACTGTCATGTGATTGACCCAAACACAGGTTATCCCGTGCAAGGCATGCAATCGGTTACGGTATTAATCCCGCCACAAGCACAAGCTGGCGTATTATCTGATGTGGCATCCAAGCCGATTTTTATTGCCAAAGCAAATGAACAGGCTAAACAGGCAAACGTAGCTGGGATTAATGACTTTTTTATTATGGCTGCGCAAGACAACATTCAAGTTAGCACATCAATGCAAGCAAAGCTTAACTGGCTAGACACCAAAGCGGAAAAAGGAGCGAAAGTGGTTAACCTTGAGTAAGGTAAAAGTAAAACCTTTGCTCGGTGACTATTTGGTGATGATTGTGAATACCATTGTAGTCATTTTCCTGTTCAAAACCCTTTGGAGCAACGCACCAGCCAGTCAACTTATGATACGGCAAGGAAATAAAGTAGTTGGCACTTATGACTTAAACCAATACCGAGAGATACATTTAGGCGGCCCCTTAGGCGAATCACACATTAGTATTGCGCAAGGGAAAGTGCGTTTCAAACAGTCGCCTTGTACTAATCAATACTGTGTTCATCAAGGCTGGCTTAAACTTGCAGGGCAAGTAGCCATCTGTTTACCCAACCAAATTAGCCTCCAATTGATTGGCGAAAAAAAGCCTTATGACTCGCTCAACTATTAGTATTCAAACAACTAAAGCAGACCATCATATTGCCAAGCTAACGACGCTAGCGATTGGTTTACATGTGTTAGAAGCCATGTTTCCGTCACCTTTACCAGGCGTTAAGCCAGGTATCGCCAACATAATTACCCTTTATGTTTTGGTGCAATATGGATTTGGCACAGCAGCCTGGGTGAGTTTTTTACGTGTGTTTGCCAGTAGCTTACTATTAGGTCAGTTTTTAACACCGACTTTCGTACTAAGTTTATCTGGCGCACTTCTCAGCTTGGCTGCATTATGGCTAGCACAACACTTACCGAAGCAATATTTTAGCTTGATTACCCTCAGTATTTTGGCAGCAATTGCACATATTGCTGGGCAACTTTTAATTCTCAGGCTATGGCTGATTCCACATGCAGGCGTCAGTTATCTCATTCCAATCTTTGCATTAGCCGCAGTATTTTTTGGTTTGATCAATGGTGTAATAGCTAATCAGCTTGTAAAAAAGACTAATAAAAAAAGAGCGGTAAATACCCCTCTTTAAATGATGAAGCTATTTATTCAATAAGTTCACGCCAAATGGAACGCCTTACATTAAACCCACCTGCGCCATTCAAGAACCCAATACTATCGACTATCGTTGGATTGGGATCATCAGCCGTCACATTTGAGACAACAGGCTTACCATTAACATAAACAACATTAAAGCCGACACTAGGTGCTGATGTACGTTTTGACACAGAGCCAAAAGGTGCTATCACTGACAATCCTGTCTTATAGTTTAGGTAATTGAACCATCCATAACCTGATGGTTGACAAGCACTGCCCGTTGGTACGGTCGTAGGCAGTAATAACGTACCTAGTACTAGCTGTGAAGCAACATTCTGACGTTCTCCACTATCAGGGAAATCGATATACCACCCTATATCTGTCGTCAAATCCACACCACTATTGGTACCACTTACACGCTCATCCGATTTTGTTACATCTGCATTCGGTACAATGGTTTGCGGAACAATTCCAG
>JBLIIL010000041.1:0-16421 GCA_047634755.1 Methylophilaceae bacterium | reverse complement strand
CCACAGGCAAGCCTGTATCCAGCGCCACATTTTCCGCCATATTAATGGAGAAAGCCGTTTTACCCATCGATGGTCGACCGGCGACAATCACTAAATCGCCTCCATGCAAGCCTGAAGTCATTTTATCTAAATCTGTAAAACCAGTTGGGATACCAGTGACTTCACTTTGATCTTCACGTGAAAATAACTCATCAATTTTTTCAGCGACTTGCGGCAGCAGCTCTTTAATATCTTGAAAGCCTTCACTACCCATATCGCCACTTTCTGCGATTTTAAAAATCTTCGCTTCAGCTTCATCTAGCAGCTGTTGCGCATCACGGCCATTAGGACCAAATGCACTACCGACAATTTCAGTACCAACACTGACCAACTTTCGCATAATGGCACGTTCGCGGACAATCTCTGCATATCGACGAATATTGCCGGCACTTGGCGTATTTTGAGCCAATGACCCTAGGTAAGCGATACCGCCAACAGCGGACAATTCCGCCGTACTTTCCAATGATTCTGCTACCGTCACAATATCAGCTGGGCGGTTACGCTCAATCAGCTTGGCTATATGTTTGTAGATGGTTTTATGATCATGCTGATAGAAATCCTCAATATTGAGAATATCAGCAACTTTATCCAAAGCATCATTCTCAAGCAGCAAGCCTCCAACGACAGATTGCTCTGCTTCAATGGAGTGTGGAGGTACTTTTAGTGTATCTAATTGATCATCAGCCATAGCTTGCCATTATACCTAAAGCGAACTTCATAAGAAGACGTCGTTATTAAATAACGATATAAATAACGGGCAAGAAAAAGGCGACCTGAGTCGCCTTTTTTATCATTACTACGTAAAAACTAGTTAACTAGTCTTCAGCAACCACAGTTACCGTTACATCAACAACAATATCGTGATGTAAAGCAATGATTACAGGGAACTCGCCCGTTGTTTTGAGTGGTCCTTCTGGTAAACGTACTTGTGATTTAGCCACTTCAAAGCCTTTAGCCATTAATGCAGTAGCGATATCGTTATTCGTAACAGAACCAAATAAACGACCATCTTCACCAGCTTTTTGTGCGATTTCAACTGCTTGACCAGCTAATTTCTCACCAGCTGCTTTTGCAACAGCTAAGGTAGCAGCTTGTTGTTTCTCTAAATCTACACGACGTGTTTCAAATTCAGCTTTATTCACTTCAGTTGCACGTTTTGCTTTACCTTGAGGGATCAAAAAGTTACGACCGAAGCCATCTTTTACTTTAACGATATCGCCCAAAGCGCCTAAGTTAGCTACTTTTTCTAATAAAATAATTTCCATTGTTATTCTCCTTAGCCTGGATGCTTATCAGTGTATGGTAACAATGCTAAGAAACGCGCGCGTTTAACAGCAGATGTTAGTTGACGTTGATATTTAGCTTTAGTACCAGTCATACGTGCTGGAATGATTTTTGCGTTTTCTGAAATGAAATCTTTCAGCAAATCCACATCTTTATAATCAACTTCTGTAATGCCTTCTGCACTAAAACGGCAGTAGCGGCGACGTTTATACATTTCTCTAGCCATGATAAAACTCCTAATCTTTTTTATATGTTAGATATAAATTCAATTTATATCAGCTCTATATTCTTTATATGCATTACCAGTTGTGTGCTTTTGGCACTGCGCTTAGCTAAAAAACCTAAGGCATTCAGTTTTGTGCCTAGCTGAATATTCGTTGTGGCTAAGTCACCGATGGCAACCGCTTTTACTTCACACTCTACTTTTCTTTTTAATCCAGCCTCTTCAACTTCAGAAACATGGCCGATCACAAAACTTAACAACGGTAAACCTGCTGGGGTATAACGTAGCTCCTCTAACTGAGTCACTTCTCCGCCAATCGCCAGCTTATTCACTAATTACTTAGCAGCAGCCTCTGCTTTAGCAGGTGCTTCTTTAGCTGGCTCAGCAGCCTTAGGTGCTTCTTTAGCTGGCTCAGCAGCCTTAGGTGCTGTTTTAGCAGCATCGCCATGCATGACTGATTTAGATTTCTCTTCTCTCATCATTGGGCTAGCATCTGTTTTAGCTGTTTTAGTGCTGAATGTAATATGACGAATAACAGCGTCATTGAATTTGAAGCCATGCTCTAGCTCAGCTAAAGTCTCTTGGTCGCATTCGATATTCATTAACACGTAATGTGCTTTATGGATTTTGTTGATTGAATAAGCCAACTGACGGCGGCCCCAATCTTCTAAACGGTGAATAGCCCCTTTGTTACCGCTAATCAATGTGCGATAGCGCTCAATCATTGCAGGCACTTGCTCGCTTTGATCAGGATGCACGATAAATACTACTTCGTAGTGACGCATGAAATCTCCTTGTGGTTAAAGCCACCCAGCAAGCCCTTTCATGAAGGCAGCAACTAAAATAGTTGCTTCGCGGTGTGGCAAGGTTTATGTAAGATCGTGATTATAGTAAAAAAGCTTTTATAAATCAAACGCTTTATTGAATCCAGCCCATTATATCAAGCAGAACGTTACAAAATAAATCAAAAATCATTTGTGAGGTGTGCAAAAAGCAGTGCATAATAAGCAATCTATACGGATTACAGGGCACACACACATAAGCCTTGTAGCACTATTCTTAACCAACTAGTAAAAAGGATTGAAAATGGCAGAAGCAAAAGGTTTAGCAGTTCCAGTTAAAATGAAAAGCGAATTAGCAGCAGTTTGTGGCGCGGATTCACTTCCACGTACAGAAATTACAAAAAAAATCTGGGACTACATTAAAGCAAACAAATTACAGACTAAATCTGTAAATGGCGCTCCTGAAAATGCTGGTAAATACATCGTTACAGATACTACGTTACTGCCTATTTTCCGCAACACGAATTCAACAAGCAAAACAGGTAAAGTAACAAACCTAACTAGCATTAAAGAAGGCGAAACAGTAGACATGATGCAAATGGCTGCTATCGTTGGTGCTAACTTAGCATAAGTTATTGGGTGTTCGCCCGAACATGGGAAAACCGACAAAATGAGTCATTCAGCGCTTAATCTAATTAGCAGCTGATGACTCATTTTTTTATTCCTAGAAAGCATTGATGAAAATATCTGCCATTCTTTTTGACGTTGGTGGCGTTCTGATTGAACTGAACGGCCTCCCTTCCATTGCCAAGCTATTAGATAGTAATCAGTCGCTTGAAGATATTTACAAATACTGGATGGCTGCACCTTCAGTGATTGGTCATGAAACAGGTAAGCTCACAACAGATGAATTTGCCAATGAAGTTGTTAAAGACTTAAAGCTCAGCATTACGCCTGATGCTTTTATGGAGAACTTTCTCACTTGGATCGTCGGTACATTTCCAGACACCTTTGATTTGCTCGACGCCATCCCAAACACACTAAAAGTGGCGGCTTTAAGCAATACCAGTCATGCTCATTGGCAAGAAGTAAAAGCCACTGGCCTGACCGATAAAATAGAACACTTATTTTTATCGCACGAAATTGGTCATTTAAAACCAAGTCCAGCATCCTTTCAGCACGCAGTCGATGGCTTAGGGGTCCCTGCAGCAGAAATCATCTTCTTTGATGATGTCATTGAGAATGTGCATGCCGCTAATGCGTTCGGCTTAAAAGCCCATCAAGTATTAAACCCCACACAAGCAAAAGCCATTTTAAACAAATACAAGCTCTTATAAGCCACACAACGCTTGCATCTACTTAGCGAGCATATTAAGCTTTCAGCACGAATAAAACAACCATCACTGAGAGCAAGTATGAAACTAGAATCTTTAGCACTACATCACGGTTACACATCTGAAGCGACAACGAAAGCAGCAGCAGTACCGATTTATCAAACCACTTCTTATACTTTTGATAACACCCAGCATGGCGCTGATTTATTTGATTTAAAAGTCCCTGGCAATATCTACACTCGCATCATGAACCCAACCACTGACGTACTAGAGCAGCGCGTTGCGGCGATGGAAGGTGGCATTGCAGGCTTGGCGTTAGCTTCAGGTATGGCAGCGATCACCTACTCTATTCAATGTATTTGTGAGGTTGGCGACAATATTCTAAGTACCAGTCAGCTTTACGGCGGCACGTATAACTTATTTGCCCACGGCTTCCCTAGACAAGGCATCGAAGTGCGCATGCTATCACATGACGATTTTAAAGGCTTTGAAAAAGCCATTGATAGTAAAACCAAAGCGATTTTCTGCGAATCTATTGGCAATCCAGCGGGCAATATCGTTGATATTCAAAAATTATCAGAAATCGCTCATAAGCACGGCATTCCAGTCATTGTTGATAACACAGTAGCAACACCCTACTTATGCAAACCATTCGAGCTAGGTGCTGATATTGTTGTGCATTCACTCACTAAGTATATTGGTGGCCACGGAACCTCGATTGGCGGCATGATTGTTGATTCTGGTACGTTTGACTGGGTCGCGAATAAAGACCGTTTCCCAGCACTCAATGAGCCAGACCCATCCTATCATGGTGTGGTTTATACCGAAGCACTAGGCGCTGCTGCTTATATTGGCCGCTGTCGTGTTGCGCCACTGAGAAACACAGGTGCAGCCATTTCTCCAATGAATTCATTCCAAATTCTACAAGGCTTAGAAACATTAGGCTTGCGTATGGAACGCCATTGCGAAAACGCTGAGCAATTAGCAGCTTACCTACAAAATCACTCTAAAGTGAGCTGGGTCAATTACGCAGCATTAGCAGGCAGCGAATACAACGCAACTTGCCAAAAGATCACCGGCGGCAAAGCCTCTGGCATTTTGAGCTTTGGCATTAAAGGTGGCGCTAAAGCAGGCGAACAGTTTATTGATGCGTTGGAAATGATCTTGCGCTTAGTGAACATCGGTGATGCCAAGTCACTAGCGTGCCACCCTGCCTCTACCACCCACAGACAACTGAATGACGAAGAGCTAGCCAAAGCAGGCGTGAGTACTGATTTAGTCAGAATATCTGTTGGGATTGAAAATATTGACGATATTGTGGCGGATGTGACGCAAGCATTAGATAAAGTCTCTTAATCTGACAGTGTCTTAAAAGCAAACCAAGTGATTATTGTGCCAACAGCATAATAATCACAATTGCCAATACTAACGACACACCTTTCCAAAAAGCAACAGAGTGACGCCGAGCATCTGGTGGTTTTTTGAAAAAATTAATCATGGTCTCAAAGCCTTTATACGTGAAGCAATACCCTATGCTTCATACCCGTCAACTTATTTGATGCAAGTCAAAATTTCACCTTTTATCAAACTGACGAAACCATTAGAATGGGGACATGACAAAACAAACACGCTTTAATGACAACATCGCCAGTTTTGATGCGATGAACGTACAAGATGCAAATCTACTCACGATTGTCGGCAAACAGCGTCCAAAAGAACTGGTGTATGCACAACGACTCAGTGAAATACTAGCTCGTTATGCACCTGGTGCTTCAGAAGCCCTTAATCTCGCCACGCGTGCGCAACATATCCAACGTTGGGTATCGCCCCGCAGCGATTACCCGATGACTAAACCAGGTTATATGCAGTGGCGTAGCGACTTAAAAAAGCACCATACTGAAGTCGCGAGTAAAGTCATGCAAGAACACGGTTATGATGCAGAGGCCATCCAACAAGTCGCTAGCTTGTTACAAAAAGAAAACCTACGCGCCAATGCAGATACACAAACCCTGGAAGATGTGATTGTCTTAGCATTTTTAGAACACGATTTGGATGCATTTGTAACGAAATACAGTGACTATAGTGAAGAAAAGTTTTTAACCATCTTGCGTAAATTTTATATGAAGATGTCAGACAAAGGTCGGGCGGCAGCTTTATCATTAATTACCATTCCAGAGCACTTGTTACCAGTGGTACTCAAGGCCGTTGGATAAACTAACACCATCAGCTGCCAGTCAGCAAGACAGCTTTAACCAATATACCCAGCGCTTTCCGCTAGCTAGAAAGCTGAACCGTCAGCACCACTTTTATCTCGGACCTACTAACTCGGGCAAGACTTACCTTGCGCTGAATGCCTTAATGGAAGCTAAAACAGGCGTTTACTTAGCGCCGTTACGCTTATTAGCCATGGAAGTACGCGATCGACTGGTGCAAGCGGGTGTGCCTTGTAATTTAATTACGGGTGAAGAGCGAATTGTTATGAAAGGCGCGCAGCATACGGCTTCTACTATAGAGATGATGCATAGCGCCAAAGCCGTTGATGTCGCTGTGATTGATGAGATTCAAATGCTGCAAGATTCTGATCGTGGTCAAGCGTGGACAGCGGCGTTAATTGGTGTGCCCGCTAGACAAGTTTTCGTTTGTGGCTCTAATGCCGTCACAGTGCTTTGTACTAAGGCGTTGGACGTATTAGATGAGCCGTACGAAATCACTTATCTAGAACGTAAAACACCACTGATATTTGAAGATAATAGCCTTTGTGGTACACGCTATAGTAAGCCAAAGCTGAAAAACCAGTTACAGAAAGGCGATGCAGTCGTTGCTTTTAGTCGAAAAGATGTACTCACCCTAGCCGCAAGGTTTCGCCATTGGGGTTACAAAGTAGCCAGCATCTACGGCGCTTTATCTCCAGAAGTGAGAAGGCACGAGTCAGAGCGTTTTTTATCTGGAAACGCAGATATTCTAGTCGCCACTGATGCCATTGGCATGGGGCTTAATTTACCCATCAGACGCGTCATCTTTGCCAATATTCACAAATTCGATGGCATTGCATCAAGACCACTCAATGCGACAGAAGTCAGACAAATTGCAGGCCGCGCTGGGCGTTATGGCGTGTATGAAACAGGCTATGTGAATGTGCTAGAAGATGACGAACAAATCCATATTGAACACATGCTCAATGTCGATGATACTGCCACCATTTCTCGCCTACCAATATCAATACAAATTAATGATTTAGAATCGATAATTAACAAACTAAATACCAACCGTTTAGCCGAATGTATTGCCTATTTAACGGAGCACCATCACAGCCAAGATGCACTATGCGAAAGTAGTTCCGCTACCGCACAATATACCCAAGCTTTAATTGTGGATGAAGTCGCGCCTAATATGTCTTTTAAAGACAAATTCGCGCTAGCCTGCGCCCCACTCTCGATTCAAGTACCGTTAGAGAAAGATTACTTTATTCAATGTATCCAAAGCATCTATACGGATAAAGAACACCCAGTACCGTTTGCGCCTAATTGGTTGAATGGTGGTAGTGAAAAGCACTTGCGGGAGGCTGAAGTACTGAGTCAGCATATTAGTTTGTATGCATGGTTAAATTATAAGTTTCCGACGATATTTACTGAACGGGAAGCGATTCCTGCACTTAGAAGTAAAGTGGCTGGTTATGTGAAACAGGCTTTGTTAACCCAGAAGGGATATGGAGATACGAGTCGAGAGGTTGAGTTAAATATGGGGAGTGGTCGCTAGCATTGGTTTAGCGCTTACGCTGGTTGTGATATCTGCTTAATAACCTAACAAAGGGTAAAGCTTGCCTTGGCGTATGCTTTGATTAGCCCGTTCTATCGTGCCATCTTGCATCCATTTTGCAATAATCTTGCGAATAATGGGCCTGACTTGTTGCTCACGCATGCCAGCTTTAAGCCTAGGGTGATAGAGTAATTTAAGAAGCAAACCATCTAAGCCAGTTAATAATTCATTCGGACTATTATCGTTAAAGATAGACGGGTATACGCTGTCTGAGTCATTTGGCAACCCCAACACTTGTGTAATTTCCTCGACGATACAAGTCACCAAACTGCGGTGCATTTTCGCTTGGTCTACCGGTATGATCACCACCGCTTGACTAATTTCACCATGCTCCCCTAAGATAAAATTAGCCATGCATACCGCATGATGAATATGCGCCAGGGACTGCTCCCCCATATACCGCCGAATATCAGCGGCCCATCGGTCTTGATTGCTTAAAATGATTTTGATATTGGCTTTTTTTGGATTGTCTTCAAAGGCAATATCGTGCCCGGTAATCACTGCCATATGTTGCAAATGCATGCTGATGAGATTTGCATAAAGCGGATCCTTAGGCACGCTATAAATCAACTGCACACCAACCGGCTGTTGCCATCGTCGCAATCGGTGCGTCATTTGATCATATTCATTATTTAAAGCGATATCGACAAAAGACTGTTCGATATAGTCTGGCTGTTGCCAACGTGCCAATGCTGGTTTGCTTATTGCCACAGTGGAACATAGCATCGCACTACAAGCCAAGGTGATGGTACAAAACATCGCACGTAAGTGTTTCAGGCTAGTGTTATCGCGATGGTAATTGAGCATGGCTTTATTGTGCAGGATATTGCACGCGTGGGCAACAAGGCATTGCACACCCCACTTGACTACCGCGTGAACCGGGCGACATTAAAACGCCTGACGGCAAAACCGTCAGTCGTCACGAAGGATTGATGTATTACACTTTATTTCAGCGCTAAGGTTTAAAAATCGGTGGTAGCCGTGATAGTAATGGCAAACCTTTGTTTGTGCCGGATAAAAAGATGGTTACAAACGTGTTGATTGTAGTGCAAGGCCATGAGTATTCATTGCTATTAAGTGATTGATTAGCGGCAAGCCAACTCACTTGGATAGTCAATGAAGCGCCTATGACTAACTGAATGTACGCGGCTTAAACACGTTATCGTCAGCCTGATGCACCTAGTGAAATTGACCGCTTAACGGCAGAAAAAGTTGAAATTAAATTCGGCCAAAAACTATAGCAGTCACGTTAGGGGAATCTGCTGTGGTCTATGAAAGTAATGTTTGCTTAGGCTGCGGCATTATTACTGCAGCTATTTAAATTAAGGATTAAGTCATATTCCTCGTGTTGTTTTAAAGATGGAGTGTAAACACATAGTGTTATACTGAAGTCATAGAATCATTAAATGACCGAGATTAATATGGCGTATATACTTAAAGATGCTCAAGGGTTTATTATTGCCTCAAGCGCAGGGCAAAATGCACCTGAAGCGAGTATTGAAAATTGGCAATTCGTTGAGAACAATACTCCAGAGTATATTGAGTTTTTAGAGAGCTCAATACTTGGGGCCGACCCTTTTAGAGAAAGTGACATTCAATTAGCTCGGGTACTGGAAGATTTAATTTCACTACTAATTGATAGAAATATAATTCGATTTACCGACTTTCCGCGGGCCGCACAAAAACGCCTGAACGATAGACAATCTATGCGTATTAAAACCGAGCTCTCAAAACTGGTGGATGGGAACCAAGATATTATGTACTAGGTCTTATAAAGTGAGACCTTTGCACGAAGCAGGCCATTTCCTAGCAAAGCCGCTGGCGTGAAGGTTTGGCCGCCACTAATAATGTTCAAGGTACTGCTATTACAGTCGTGGTACACACTATCCGACCCACAATTAGAAAAGCAATTAGCACCAGATTTACTGTTTCGCCGTTTTGTTAGTTTAGGCCTTGACCAAAGCGTCCCAGGCCAGACTACACTATGGACCTTTCGCCAGAAATTAGCAGATGGTGTATGGGATACGCAGTATTGTTGAGCGTGTATTTGGTGTGCTAAAGTTACATTACGTTATGGGACAGGCAAGATACCTTGGTTTGATATGTATCGTTTACAACATCAAGCGAGGTGTTTCGGTTCAACGGGACTTACAGACGATGTAGCAGAGTTGCGTCTAAAAGCGGCTAATCTGGGTATGAAATTGCACTGATATTAGCAGAAATTACCTGAAAAATACTCATAAATACGTCAATTTAGATTTTAAAAATGAAAGCTCATCAAAGTGCGATGATTAATTGCTTCGTGTAAAGGTCTCAAGCTATCCTTTAAGTCGCAAGGCAGTATAAATCAAGAAGCTTGGCACTAATCATAACCGCATGTGCGCCATAATTTGCCCATAATCTGAAGCCAATTTATTATAAGGCGCTTCCGCATACGCACCATCGGTAATATGGTCATTAAATACGCTAAAGTAATCCATGGTGCCAATATTATTAGCTGAGCCTTCAACAAAATATTGTGACATCAGAATCTGATCAATACTCTCGTAAACATCTCCAAAAACTGAGGTATAAATCATATCGCGTTGGCTTTTCTTAATAAATTGCATTTCTGCGCTTTGTAATTGGTACTGTTCTATTTGCGCACAAATCACGGTGTCATCTTGTTCTGTGTAACGGTCACCTTTATGTTCTGCATCATATCGCCGCATCCATGTGTAGTTTTTAAAGGATCTTTCGCCTTTAATCATGGAGGATGAGACGGAGTATTCACTGTCGTTAAAGTCAACTAATACCATGACTGGGTTATCTTGCTTTAACTCTTCTGTAATTAGCTTACGTAATACGTATGCTTCGGCCATACGGCGCAGCATGGCGCGTAATTCACCTAATGCCCTTGCGGCTGGTAGATAATGCACTAAATCCAACTCAGGGGCGAAGTCTGCGCCTTTGGGCTTGATGTATTCACCTAGTTTAGATTTCAAGTGACAGTTAAAGACTGTAACCACTTCATTGCCAATTTTGATTTTGGCTTTAATGATAGGACGTGAGATGCGTTCTAGCGTGTAACTGCCTGCGCTTTCATCACTGCCGTAACCCGCTGTTGGGAAATCAATCACGAGTGGTTCGTCTAACTCTTGAATAATTTCAGGCGTGCCTGCAAAGTCAAAACGTGACAGCATAGCTAAACCTGGGCGGCGCTTCCCTGCTCCGTCGTCATTCACATTAGGCGCGAAGAAGGCTTGCTCTTTGGTATATGGCTCGTAGCCTAGCTTTCTAAAGATGGCTTTGCGATGATAACGTTTGGATTTATCTGGAATGACATCTTCATTGAGTTCATTACCGGCTTCATTGGTTTCATCAATGACGTCTTGTAGTGCATCTTTATCGAATATCTCTTGAAAACAAACGATATCGGCATTCATGGTGAATAGTTGATTGACTAGCCAGTTTTGCTTCCAAACGTGTTCTTCTGGCGTGTAGGATTCAAAGTGGTAGTACTCCTGATCTGCTCCAATGAGATTTTTAACGTTAAAACTGGCTATCGTAAATTCTGTCATTACATCCACTTGAGCATGAGCCGTGAATGAATATTCTAGCAGATACGCTGATTAACCCATGTATCGCAACGCTATTGCGGTGTGACTCTTACGGTCCTTTGACTGTTACAAGTCCTTGTTCATCCCAAGCGAGAATGCCACCTTCTAGATTAACGACCTTTGTGAAACCAGCTTTAATTAAGGTTTTAGCGGCAATATCTGAACGACGACCACTTCTGCACTGAATCACGATAGCACTGTCTTTATATTGCGCCAATTCACTCATTCGATCTTCCAGTTGTCCTAGTGGAATAAAGATAGTGCCTTCAATTCGATGCTCGTTACGTTCACCTTGCTCACGAACATCAATCATCACCACTTGTTTATTGTTTAAAAGCTTAGCAGCTTGCTTAGGTGTAATGGTAGGCACACTGCCTGAACAAGCCATGATTAATAAAGATAATAGTGTAATCAAAGCCAGTTTAAAGTCATGTAAAACATTCATTCTATACTCCAATACTTTGAATTTAACGACAACTAATCAAAACAGATGACTATAAAAATCAGAGGTGATACTTTACTTCTTAAGTGTCCCCCTGATTTTAAGTACGAGCATCATCGCGGATAAAGCCACAGTAATCGTATTGGCAATAATAATCGGCCAATCTTGCTTAAGTAAACCATATACCAACCACATCGCCACGCCAGCCGTAAAAATACTGTACATCGGTAATGAAACACCTGATAAGTCTCTGGTTTTATAAGAATGGATAGCCTGTGGAATAAAAGCCAAAGTGGTGCAAGTGGCAGCAATGCTACCAACATAGTCTACAAATATCATAATAATTTACTTTAAAATTAAGTTTTAACCTATTGTTTTATTATCTCTAATACAATAATCTACCCAACTTGTAACATCCTCGCTCTTAACGTTTTTAGTTGATCCCTAAAGTTTGCTGCTTTCTCAAACTCTAGATTTTTAGCTGCATCGTGCATGCCTTTTTCGATGCGCTTCATCTCTTTAGCGATTTGTTTTTCGCTTAAGCTTTCGTAGTTTGCCTGCTCTTGCATGGCTTTACGCTCGCGCCCGCCTTCATCCATGTCATACACGCCATCAATGATGTCTTTAATCTTCTTAGAAACACCTTTAGGCGTAATGCCATGTTCTTTATTGTAAGCAGTTTGAATCTCTCGACGACGCGTGGTTTCATCCATCGCCGCCTTCATACTTTTGGTGATGCGATTCGCGTAGAAAATCACCTTACCGTTTAAGTTACGCGCGGCGCGGCCTGATGTTTGAATTAACGATCGTTCTGACCGTAAGAAGCCCTCTTTATCCGCATCTAATATCGCGACCAATGAAACCTCTGGAATATCCAAGCCCTCACGTAGCAAGTTAATGCCCACAAGCACATCAAATTCACCCAAACGTAAGTCGCGTAGAATCTCAACGCGCTCTATGGTATCGATATCACTATGCAAATAACGCACTTTCACACCGTGATCGCTTAAGTAATCAGTTAAATCCTCTGCCATACGCTTCGTTAGCGTCGTTACTAACACACGTTCACCCACATCGGTACGCAGCTTAATTTCCCCAAGCAAATCATCCACTTGCGTATCCGCGGGCTTCACTGTAATTTCAGGGTCAATCAAGCCAGTTGGTCGCACAATCATCTCGACGACTTTATCTTGATGATTCTTTTCATACTCAGATGGCGTCGCAGAGATAAACACCGCTTGGCGCATGATTTTTTCAAACTCTTCAAACTTCAGCGGTCGGTTATCCATCGCTGAAGGTAAACGCCAGCCGTAATCAACTAGGTTTGATTTACGTGCCCTATCACCCTTATACATCGCGCCAATTTGTGGGATTGTCACGTGACTCTCATCCAAAATCATGAGTGCATCTTGTGGCAAATAATTAATCAAAGTCGGTGGCGGTTCGCCTGCTGCTGCCCCTGATAAATGGCGTGAATAGTTCTCAACGCCTTTACAGAAGCCAATTTCATTCAGCATTTCCAAATCGAATCTTGTACGCTGCTCGATACGCTGCGCTTCGACTAGCTTGTTCTCTTTAACAAAGAAGTCGATGCGTTCGCGTAACTCTAATTTAATCGTTTCCACCGCACGCACCGTGGTTTCGCGCGTCGTTACATAGTGGCTTTTCGGGTAGATAGTAAAGCGTTTAACCTTGTCGAATATCTCGCCAGTGAGCGGATCGAACAATGAAATGGTTTCCACTTCATCATCAAACAAACTAACGCGTACGGCTGTTTCGTTATTCTCCGCAGGGAAAATATCGATAATATCGCCGCGTACGCGGAAAGCACCACGGCTAAAATCAATATCATTACGCTTGTATTGCATACCAATCAAGATATCAATCGCTTCGCGCTGAACCATCTTGTCGCCCTGCTTCAAGTTCAAGACCATGGCATGATAATCCTGCGGGTCACCAATACCGTAAATGGCTGAAACCGATGCTACGATAATGGCATCTTCACGCTCTAGTAAGGCTTTGGTAGCAGAAAGTCGCATCTGCTCGATGTGGTCGTTAATACTAGAATCTTTTTCGATAAACACATCGCGCGAAGGCACATAAGCCTCTGGCTGATAGTAATCGTAGTAACTGACGAAGTATTCCACCGCATTATTCGGGAAGAATTCTCTAAACTCACTGTATAGCTGCGCGGCAAGGGTTTTATTCGGCGCCATCACGATAGCTGGGCGACCCGTACGTGCAATCACGTTCGCCATGGTGTAAGTTTTACCCGAGCCAGTCACGCCTAGTAACGTTTGGCACTTCAGCCCATCGTTAACGCCTTGCGTCAATTCGTCAATGGCTTGTGGCTGATCGCCAGCAGGCTCAAAAGGTTGATGTAGCTCGTATTTACTATTGGGAAACTTAACAATCACGCATGCGCTCGCATTTATTGAATACAACACGCAATTTTAACAGGCTTTGCGAATAAATCTTAAACCTAATGTAGAAGTGTCTTTTACACGACTGCCTAAGTTGTTTGGTCAGTAGTGGTTAAATTTGAATCTTTTTTACGTTTCAACTCTACTTTTTTACATTTCATCATGATAGCCCACACCTAAACTGTACTTTTTTGCGTAAAATACTGATTAATAATTAAACGTATTAAGGAAGTCGATTTTGGCAAACTCATCACAGCTACCGTTATCAACACGCGTATTGGCAATTAAAGAATCACCAACTTTAGCAATTACCGCAAAAGCAGGTAAATACAAGGCTGAAGGCCGTCCGATTATTGGGCTAGCTGCTGGCGAGCCAGACTTTGATACGCCACAACACATTAAAGATGCGGCAAAAGCAGCGATTGATGCAGGCTTTACCAAATACACACCAGTAACAGGCATTCCGAGTTTGAAGAAAGCTATTGTTAATAAATTCAAAAAAGACAATGGCTTAGATTACACAGTAAATGAAGTGATTGTTGGAGTTGGTGGTAAACAAACCATCTTTAACCTTTGTCTAGCCGTTCTAAATAAAGGTGATGAAGTCATCGTACCAGCACCTTATTGGGTCAGCTATGCGGATATTACCTTAGTGGCAGAAGCTAATCCTATCGTTGTGCAATGCGGTATTGAGCAAAACTTTAAACTCATGCCAAATCAGCTAGAAGCGGCGATTACGCCAAAAACGAAACTGGTATTGCTTAACTCCCCTTCTAACCCAACTGGTTCTGCTTATACATTGGATGAGTTGAAAGCATTGGGTGAAGTATTACTTAAACACCCACATGTGATTGTGGCAACTGATGACATGTACGAACACGTTAATCTAACAGGTGATAAGTTCTACAATATACTCAACGCAACACCTGCGCTAAAAGACCGCTGCATCGTATTGAATGGCGTTTCTAAAGCTTACTCCATGACAGGCTGGCGTATTGGTTATGCTGCTGGCCCTGCTTACATCATTAAAGCCATGGGTATTTTGCAAAGCCAATCAACCAGCAACCCAACATCGATCTCACAAGTGGCCGCACAAGCCGCGCTTGAAGGCCCACAAGAGTGTATTACACCCATGCTAGACGCGTTTAAAGAGCGTCACGCCTATGTGGTTGACCGTTTCAATAAGATGCCTGGCTTAATCTGCTTAAAAGCAGATGGTGCTTTCTATGCCTTCCCACATGCAGTTGAAGCGATTAATAACTTGAAAAAAGCGGGAAAAATCACAGAAGCAACCGATTTAGCCTTAGCGGATTACTTCTTAGAGGAATTTGATGTTGCTGTCGTACCAGGCTCTGCCTTTGGCGCAGAAGGCTACTTCCGCATCTCATTTGCCACCTCAATGGAAAACTTACAAACTGCGTTAGACCGTATTGAAAAAGCGTTAAATTAAAGCAATTCAGGTTGTTTAATAAAAATTACATAATTTATGTGTTCTAGTTATTGACCAACCCGCAGTTAGCCAGTATTATCACGCCTTCGTTGGTTGAGCAGCATTACCATCGATTCCCCGATAGCTCAGTTGGTAGAGCAATGGACTGTTAATCCATGTGTCCCTGGTTCGAGCCCAGGTCGGGGAGCCACATTCTAAGAGCCTTACAGAAATGTAAGGCTTTTTCTTTTGTGTCATTCAATCGTTCTAGACTACGCATAGACTACAAAGTCTTATTGTTTTATCTCTTCAATAGCAATACGTTCTATTTAATTTTTGTATAGGGGGGTATCAAGAATCCCTCTGTTTAATTATTGCTGCACCAGCCCACCGATAAAAAAGTAAAATATCCTATACATTTTATTTGTGGCATATGGCTGTTATTTATTTTCTATCTTTATTTTATAGAAATAAATTTATTTCATAGTGATGATTAGGCTAATCACTATAAGTCTCTCTATTGGCTCAATCAGGCTTAATAAATTTCTCCTATCATACCGGAGGGTCTCAATTTTTTGTCTCATATTGGTCGTATCCATCACGACAATCAGCCAACTGAATTAGGAGTGACATCAGCGACTCTCTAAAGTATTTTAATCATTTTGAAAAACAAAGAATACTTTTTTAGCAGATGGATCCTAATATTTTAGCCTCTCAAAATTTATTAAAGTCAAATAATAATAAGCCTTGTCAATCATTAGCAAGTCAGTGCCACTTAAAGAGTTGATGGAGATAGTGGAGCATAGAAACTTACAAACGACACAGCGTTATATAGATGTGACTGCAGATATGAAGCGAGCTGCTATTGAGTTGGTTTAGGAATAAATAAAAAATAGACATCTACGAAAGTAGAAACTTATTGTTAAAATCGATTTAATTTTTCTAATTAACTTTAGAGAAAGCTCTACTGTGAACATAAAAGAAAAGCATGATTGTAAAAGCAAAAATCATTTCCCTACTTTCTCCCATGTAATTACGGATGAAAGTGTC
>JBLIIL010000040.1:0-16716 GCA_047634755.1 Methylophilaceae bacterium | reverse complement strand
GTCCAGCAGCTTGGGAAAGCGCCGATTGGTGTACTGGGAGCCATAATCACAATGAAACATGTCACCTTTATTCGGTCTTCTTAGATTAATTGCCCGCATCAATGCACGTGCAACTAAATCGGTTGTCGTGCGTTTATGAATTTCCCAGCCGAAGATACGCTATGGCCTTGGTCAGTGATTAACGCCACCGCCTCTTTTTAAAACTCTTTTGGGTAACTCTTGTGCACTCGTTTTTGATTCATGGGGACTCCAATAATTAACAACATTGTCTTTTATTAAAGTTTCCATTTCAATTAGACCAGAACAATCCCAATACTAATGTTAAAGTAACTCTCAATCAATATACACCAATTAAATAAGGACCCGTTATGAAAGCAATATGGAATAACACAACAATCGCAGAATCAGATATAACCGTAGTTATTGAAGGAAGCCATTACTTTCCTTTAGCCTCTATCCATCAGCAGTTTTTTCAGGCAAGCACACACACCTCAACCTGTGGGTGGAAAGGTTTGGCCAACTACTACACCATTAATGTAGACGGCAAAGAAAATGAGAATGCAGCTTGGGTCTATAAAACACCCAAAGAAGCTGCTTCTGAAATTGAAGGTTATGTCGCCTTCTGGCAAGGCGTAAAAGTGACAGAATAGTGCATTGGGTAATCACAAGATGACAGTCAAAAAAGAAACGTTGCTTCAACAATTTCTAAAAGTTAGACAAACAACATTAGCCATCTGCAGCCACATTGAGAATGAGGATTTTGTTGTGCAGCCCAGCCCTGAAGTCAGCCCACCTAAGTGGCACTTAGGTCATACTAGCTGGCTATTGGAAGAAGTGATTTTAAAACAATATAAAAAAGACTACACCTATTTCAACCCTGAATTTTGCGTCTTATTTAACTCGTACTATAAAGCAGTAGGCGAACACACCATACAGTCAGAGCGTGGCAACTTATCCAGACCGACCGTTGCAGAAATCATATGCTATCGTGCCTATATCGATGCACAAATGACAGCGTTATTAACGGAAGGAACAGTTGCTGAGCAGGCCCTAGCGTTAATTGAAACGGGCATTCATCATGAGCAACAGCACCAAGAGCTGCTTTACATGGATATTAAGTACATTCTGGCAAGCAACCCACTCCCAACACAGTACATCAACACACCACTGAAAAAAGCAGCTAAACCGATACAAGCTTGGGCTAGCTTTGAAAAAGGCGTCGTTGAAATTGGTGATGATGGAGAGGACTTTTCATATGACAATGAACGCCCCCGCCATAAACACTATCTGCACCCTTTTTCAATCAGTCAAAGTTTGATCACCAATGGCGAATTTCTTGCCTTCCTTGAAGACAACGGCTATACCAAGTCCAAGTTTTGGTTAAGCCAAGGGTGGGATTGGGTGAGCAAAGGAAAAATTATGCACCCTTTTTATTGGTCGTTGGTCGATGGTACTTGGTATGAGTACACGTTACATGGCCTAGTACCGATAGATTTAAACAAACCACTTGTGCATATCAGTTATTTTGAAGCGGCTGCCTTTGCTAACTGGAAGCAATTAAGGCTCCCTACAGAGCAGGAGATGGAAGTGTTTTTAGTCGCTTCAACAAGGAAAGAATCAGAACCTAGCCTCCACCCCACAAATGCACAAACAGCCTCAGGTCAGGCTTGGTGTTGGACCAGTAGTCAATACTCACCATACCCAAAATTCAAAGCATTTGATGGCGTATTGAACGAATATAATAGTAAGTTCATGTGTAACCAATTCGTTTTACGTGGTGGCTGTATCGCAACACCAAAACATCACTACCGCCATAGTTATCGCAACTTTTATGCGCCAGAACAACGTTGGATGTTTTCTGGCATTCGGTTAGCAAAGGACATCATTTGAAACTCACCAACCTGATTGAAACAGATCAGACTAGCCAGCACCATGAAGCTTTTTTAGCCGATGTAGTTAATGGTCTCAGTGCCGAACAAAAGTCTATTTCAGCAAAATATTTTTATGACGATATCGGTAGTAAGCTATTCCAAAAAATATCTCAGCACCACGACTATTATCCAACCAAAACTGAATTTTCAATTCTAGAGAACATCAGTAACATCCTGCCAACCATCATCAATGACGCTGAAGTTGACATCATTGAGCTAGGTGCTGGAGACGGCCATAAGAGTGAACTTATTATTAATGGGTTTATCAATGCGAAGCGCAAAGTAAACTTTTACCCGATCGACATTTCAGAAAAAGCCATGCAGCTGTTAGGTGACAATTTAAGTATCAACGAAAACTTGCATATTCATGGCGTCGTTGCAGATTACCTGCATGGGATTGCCCATCTGAAAGCAATATCAAACAACAAAAAACTCGTGCTTTTTTTAGGCTCAAATATTGGTAATTTTAATAAAGAACAGACCGAGAAATTTCTTACTATGTTATACAATGCATTAAACAATGGTGACTATGTGTTGATGGGGTTTGATTTGAAAAAAGACCCTGCCATTTTAAACAAAGCGTATAACGATGATGCTGGTTTAACAAAAGCGTTTAATTTGAACTTACTCACCAGGATCAACCGTGAGCTAGGAGGTAATATTGATATTACACAATTCAAGCACTATGGCTTTTACAACCCTTATCGCAGCACAATGGAAAGCTATTTAATCTCCTTAGCAGAACAAACGATTACACTTAAAGCTGCCAACCAGACCTTTCATTTCAAACAGCTTGAGTCTATTCATTTAGAGTATTCACATAAGTTCACACCATCTGGAATTACCAAATTAGTCCAACACAATGGTTTTGAAATCACGCAGCTTTTTTCGGATGAAAAAGATTACTTCATCGATGCGCTCTTTCATAAAACAGTTCATAAAGACATGTACGACTAATGCAACACCCCAAATGGAGATCACACATTGACTGACCATTTTGATTTTGACCAAATGATCAACCGTGAAGGCTCACATAGCCTTAAATACGACTTAAGAAAACCGCTATTTGGTGATGCGAATGTAACGCCGATGTGGGTAGCCGATATGGACTTTGCGCCACCCCCTGCCGTCACCGGCGCATTAATTGAAAGAGCAAAACACCCTATTCTGGGGTACACCCTTGAGCCAGACAGTCTCTTTGATGCACTCATCCAATGGCACAAAAAACGCCATGGCTGGGACATCAAACGTGAATGGATTCTGTTATCTCCAGGTGTGGTGCCAAGCTTACATGCCGCTTCACTGGCTTTTGCTCAAGATGGTGAGTCTATAATTGTGCAACCACCCGTTTATTTTCCGTTTTTCTCTGCGGTCAAAAGCACATGCAGAACCTTAATAGAAAATCCACTGCTGTTACAAAACAACCGCTACAGCATTGACTTTGACCACCTAGAAAGCTGTGCTGAAAAAGCACGCATGTTGTTCTTATGTTCACCACACAACCCCGTGGGCAGAGTATGGAGGACGGATGAATTACAGCGTCTATTATCGATTGGTGAACAGCATGATTTAATGATTTTCTCAGATGAAATCCATGCCGATTTAATTTATCCAGACAACAAACACCACCCACTTGCCACATTAGCGAACGGTTCAAACAACATCATCACCGCCGTTGCGCCCAGCAAAACATTTAATATTGCAGGGCTAGGCTTATCTGCACTTATTGTACCGGATGCAACGCATAGACTTGCTATTCAGCAAGCTTTTGAGACTCTACACACCAGCGCATCCAATCCATTCAGCATGGTCGCTTTTGAAGCCGCCTATAACGAAGGTGAGAATTGGTTGGAAGCATTACTCAGCTACTTAACCACAACACGTGATTTTGTCACGGATTACTTAGCCACGCATTTGCCACAAATCAAACTCATTGCGCCAGAGAGTACATACTTACTATGGCTGGACTGCCGTGATTTAGGAATGAATGACCATGAACTAAAAAAGTTTTTTATCGAAAAAGCGCAATTAGGCTTAAGCCCCGGCACCTTATTCGGAACAGGTGGTAGTGGCTTTATGCGCATGAACATTGGCACACCAAAGCAAACCATTTCCGATGCATTAGACCAGCTTAAACAAGCGCTTATCTCTAAATAGAAACATCCCTATTGGTGGCATACTTGCTACTCTGCTGGTCTTTTCTAGAATCGTTGACCTCGGTTAAATGGGCAACTTGTTTCTTTAGCTGGCGGATGCGTTTGTACAAAATTAAGTGATTCTTGCTTAAATTGTTCACTGTAACGTTTGGTCATGACTTCCCTCATCAATATTAAGTTAAGTTAATCTAATCTTATAAAGGGCTGTTTATCCAATCTGTTGACTAGGTTCAATGGAGAGTTCGACCATATAGTGACATGGCTATCGCCTTATATTCTATATAACGCTATGATTACAGCAGGGCAATTACACTAACTAACAAACAGTACAAAAAGATAAAGAAAAGATAATGAATGACAATCAACTGTTACGGTATAGTCGTCATATTCTGCTGCCGCAGGTGGAATATGCGGGGCAAGAAAAACTTACCCAAAGCCATGCGCTCATTGTAGGGGCTGGGGGGTTGGGTTCGCCCGTTGCTCTGTATCTAGCAGCAAGTGGTATGGGCACGTTAACGATTTGTGATTTTGATAATGTTGATTTAACCAATTTGCAGCGACAAATTATTCACAGCACAGCATCGGTTGGTGTGAATAAAGCGCTATCAGCACAGCACACTATTCGTGAAATTAATCCTGAAGTTGAAGTGAAAACAGTACAGAAAAAATCGACGCAAACAGAAATGGCTGCATTGGTTAATGCAGCAGATGTTGTGATTGATTGCTCTGATAATTCGGAGACGCGCTATACGCTTAATCGCATTTGTTTCGCACAGAAGAAGCCGTTAGTTTCAGGTGCTGCGGTACGATTTGAAGGGCAGGTGACGGTTTTTGATTTTAGAAGCAAAGCCAGTCCATGTTACCACTGCTTATTCCCTGATACAGGCATTGATCAAGAATTGCGCTGTGCGGATAATGGCGTATTTTCGCCATTAGTTGGTATGGTAGGCACTATGCAAGCAGCTGAAGCGTTGAAGTGCTTAATGGGAGTTGGTGAAAGCTTGCAGGGGCGGCTAATGATGATAGATGCACTTACCGCAGAGTGGCGTACGATTAAGTTTGCACGCGACCCTGTTTGTAAAGTATGCAGTTAGCTACTTACCACCAACTAAATTTTTAACTGCACCAACTAAATCACCTGGCATGACAACAATCTTGCTGTTGCCTGAGCTAGACATTTTTTGTAAGGCTTGAATGTAGCGATCACCTAACAGGAAGATTGCAGAGTCGTTATTGCCTTTTGCAGCTTCTGTAATGAATTTGATTGATTCGCCAGATGCTTTTGCGCCCACCATTTGTGCTTCTGCGTCTTTTCTTGCGGCTTCTAAACGTGCTTCAGCATTTAAAATCAGTGCTTGTTTTGCACCTTCGGCTTCAGTAACGACCGCAACACGTTCGCGCTCAGCTGCCGCTTGTCTTTCCATCGCATCTTGCATGTTCATGGATGGTTTAATATCTTGAATCTCAACAGACTTAACGGTTAAGCCCCAGTCTAACGCTTCGTCAGCCACTGCGTTTTTCAGCTCGGCTTTAATGCGGTCACGTGAAGTCAGTGCTTCATTCAAATCCATACCGCCGATAATAGAACGTAGGTTGGTTTGCACCATATTACGCATCGCTACACGGAAGTTTTCAATGCCGTACACAGCGCGTTCAATGTTACTGACTTTAATGAAAGCAATAGCATTCGCTAGAATCACAGCATTGTCTGCAGTAATCACTTCCTGTTCTGGTATTTCTAAAATAATATCTTTGGTTGTTACCTTGTAGCTGATTTTACTTAAGAACGGGTTGATGATGGTTAACCCGGGCGCGATAACACCTTTAAATTTTCCTAGCCGTTCGACAACCCACTCTTCACCTTGCGGCACAATGCGGACGCCTTTAACAATGGCGATAATGGCTAAAAATATGAGTACGATACTAAATGCTGTCATGATTTTTCCTAATAATATTAATAATAATGATTAAACCGCTTTAATTCTTAATGCATTACCTTCTACAGTAATTACACTAGCCTCTGTTCCTGCTTCGATTGTCGTGTCGGAAACCACTACCCACTCGCGTGCGCCCATCAGGCCTTGTGTGAATTGAATACGACCTGCTTGGATGGGGCCGCAGGCTTCAATCACTTTGCCAACTCTGCCAATTTCTTGACCTTGTGATTGACCAATGCGAAAGTGTGTTTCTGTTTTTTTGTTATACAGGCGCCAAAGTGCAAGAGAGCCAAGTGCCAGCACAGCAAACATCGTGAATTGCGAGGCATAAGATATGCTTGGAAATAGCCATGTTACTAAAGAAACGCACAAGGCCGCGATACCAAACCATAAAATATCTAAGGTACCGACCATTGTCATTTCAATGGTGAGTAGAGCGATGCCAAAGGCAGCCCAAATCCATATCGGTTCTTTCATTAGTACAGCCTAGCTTAAGTAAATAGAGCATTCATATTAGCATTATTTATAGCAGTTATTAAGTTGAAATAGACGAATTGCTACCTGATTAAACTTATCTTTATATGAGAGGCAGCTGAATGCGCTTAGTCTTTGCCTTAGCTATGGTAAAATCCCGCGTATATGACGACGAATACACAAACACCAGAAAACGCACTTGATAAATCTTTTGAGCCGAAAGCCATTGAAAGTAAATGGTATGCCTTTTGGGAAAGTAAGGGCTATTACGAAGCTGGACTAAATACAGAGGTTGAAGAAAACTTTAGCATTTTATTGCCGCCGCCGAATGTGACAGGTAGCTTACATATGGGTCATGGTTTTAACCAAACGCTCATGGATACCCTGACTCGTTATCACAGGATGCGCGGCGACAATACGTTATGGCAGCCCGGTACTGACCACGCAGGTATTGCGACACAGATTGTTGTTGAGCGTCAGCTAGACGTACAAGGTGTTTCACGCCATGAGTTGGGCCGTGAAAAGTTTTTAGAAAAGGTGTGGGAATGGAAAGAGCTTTCTGGCGGTAATATTACCAAGCAAATGCGTCGTTTAGGCACATCGCCAGATTGGTCGCGCGAACGGTTTACCATGGATCCTAAGCTGAATAAAACGGTGACGGAAACCTTTGTGCGCTTGCATAAAGAAGGTTTGATTTACCGCGGCAAGCGATTGGTGAACTGGGATGTCAAACTCGGCACGGCTGTTTCAGATTTAGAAGTCGTGCAAGAGGAAGAGGATGGCTCGATGTGGCACATCAAATATCCACTGGCTGATGGCTCAGGCGATTTAACCATCGCCACGACACGTCCTGAAACGATGTTGGGTGATGTGGCTGTGATGGTGCATTCAGAAGATGAGCGCTATGCACACCTTGTTGGTAAAACGGCCAAACTGCCGTTATGTGATCGTGAAATTCCGATTATTGCAGATGATTATGTGGATAAAGATTTCGGCACTGGTTGTGTAAAAGTAACGCCAGCACATGACTTTAACGATTACGCGGTCGGTCAGCGTCACAACTTAGAAACGCTTGGTATATTAGACCTTAAAGGTTTTGTGAATGAAGAAGCGCCAGCGCAGTATCAAGGTTTAGAGCGTTTTGCTGCACGTAAGCAAGTAGTTGCAGATTTAGATGCGCAAGGTTATTTGGTTAAAGTTGATAAACATAAATTAAAAGTCCCTCGTGGCGATCGTACTAATGTCGTGATTGAGCCGATGCTGACAGACCAGTGGTTTGTGGCAATGAGCAAGCCATCAGCCGATGGCAAAAGCATTACGCAAAAAGCATTAGATGTTGTTGAGAGTGGAGAGGTGAAGTTCTACCCAGAAAACTGGGTGAATACGTATAACCAATGGCTAAATAATATTCAAGACTGGTGTATTTCGCGCCAGTTATGGTGGGGCCATCAAATTCCAGCTTGGTATGGCGACAATGGTGAAGTGTTTGTTGCGCATGATGAAGCTGAAGCAAAGGCAGAGGCAGCTAAAGCTGACTATACAGGTAATTTAAAACGTGATGAAGATGTCTTAGATACTTGGTACTCTTCTGCGCTATGGCCTTTCTCAACCATGGACTGGACGGGTGATGAAGCAATTGATGCGCAAAACCAAGCCTTACAACAGTTCTTACCTTCATCTGTGCTGGTGACTGGTTTTGATATTATCTTTTTCTGGGTGGCGCGTATGGTGATGATGACCAAACACATCACTGGAAGAATTCCATTTAAGCATGTCTATGTGCATGGCTTAATTCGCGATGCTGAAGGCGCGAAAATGTCTAAATCTAAGGGTAATGTATTGGACCCGATTGATTTGATTGACGGCATCACGCTGGACGATTTAATCAAAAAACGGACAACGGGGTTAATGAACCCTAAAGATGCGAACAAGATTGAAAAACGCACCCGTAAAGAGTTTCCTGAAGGCATTAATGCTTATGGTACTGATGCGCTACGATTTACGTTTGCAGCTTTAGCGAGCCCAGGCCGTGATATCAAGTTTGATTTGCAACGTTGTGATGGTTATCGCAACTTCTGTAATAAATTATGGAACGCGACACGCTTTGTATTAATGAATACAGAGGGCCAAGATTGTGGCTTAGAGTCTTGTGCAGATAAGACTGACGGCTATTTGAAATTTAGCCAAACGGATCGATGGATTGTTTCTATCTTGCAAAAAACAGAAGCGGACGTTGAAAAAGCATTTGAAGACTACCGTTTTGATTTGGCTGCTAAATCCATTTATGAATATGTGTGGGACCAGTATTGCGATTGGTATTTAGAAATTGCCAAGGTGCAAATACAAGTTGGTTCTGAAGCTGAGCAACGCGCGACACGCCGTACTTTATTACGTGTGTTAGAAACCATCCTTCGTTTAGCACACCCAATTATTCCGTTCATCACGGAAGAAATCTGGTGCACAGTTGGGCCAATGAGCGGCCGAACTGGAGACAGTATTATGTTAGAAGCTTACCCATTGGCACAGCCTAAAAAGATTGATGAGGATGCAGAAGCTTGGGTTTTACAACTGAAAGCCTGTGTCGATGCTTGCCGTAGTCTACGTGGCGAAATGGGTATTCCACCATCGACTAAAGTACCTTTAGTTGCTGCAGGAGATTGCGAAACGTTAACTGCTTACGCACCATATTTGAAAGCATTAGCTAAACTAGAAGAAGTTAAAGTCGAGGCTGAGTTACCAGAGGTGGATGCCCCTGTCATGTTGGCTGGTGATTTCAAACTGATGTTAGAAGTTGAAATTGATATTGAAGCTGAGAAAGAGCGTTTAAGTAAAGAGGTTGGACGTTTGCAAGGCGAAATTGCAAAAGCCAATGGTAAGTTAAGCAATGAAAACTTTGTTGCACGTGCACCTGCAGCAGTCGTTGAGCAAGAAAAAGCACGTGTAGCTGAGTTTGCAGCGAGCTTAGAAAAGCTGGAAGCACAGCTCGCTAAATTAGGATAGTTCCATAGACGAGGCCTCCATGAGCGATAACAAAAAAAACCTTTACCATTAGAGATTATGGCATTAGAGCTCTTTGGTACAGTATTGATGGGAATTGGCGTGGCAAAAAAATTTGGGGGGTATTGATTTTCTGCCCGCCGTTACTCTGGTTGACCAATCAGGCTGGCTAATGATGGGGTTTGGTTTTTTACTCACCTTACCTTTGTTGATTTATATCGTGATGAAGGTGTTAGAAAAAGCAGCGCAATCCATCACAAAATAAACGCAAGCTAGCGTTAAGCGTTTGCGACGCACTAGTGGCAGAACTGAGAAAATACACTTTTTCGACCATTACAACTACCGAAATAATCATGTAAGTCGCTACCGTAATATGGGCAAAAATCATTCTCGGTATTTTTTAAATCAACTTGCCGTTCGCAACCCGGACATACATTTTTAGCTAGCCCTTCTAAAGCCATTTCATAACTCAGTGTTTTTCTTCTTTCAGTTTTCGGCATAGGTTTCGTTAATCGCGGCTTCTCGAGGTATTTGCTGAGCTAAATAATGGCTTGTCGTCCAATTGCAATGGTGAGCACAATGCCGACAAGATAGCGAACATAGCCACCATAAATCGGTAACTAAGACACTAGTTTGACGAAGAAGGCGATTGCCGCAAAGGCAATGAAACCCTAAACAAAAAGCCAGCAGGGTGTTACGTTTCTTTTTAAATAACCAAGCAGCAATAACGGTAATGTGAGCGCAAGGCGGTATAAGAAGGAGCGTATATTCTGCCACTTTTCCTTTTCAAACAACGTTAGTCTGGCCGTGTCTTCTAGTTTGTTAGGCTGGTTTGCTGTTTGCCAATGTGTTGACGAATGTCGAGCCGGCGTTGTTTTAACTGTTCAACGAATTTTTAATGCATCACGTTCTGATGCTTTTAACTAATTTAAGGCTTGGGTGCGTTGAATCACCGCATCATCTTGATTCTACTGGTCGGTCGCATTTCGGGTGGCAACCCAATTATTGTAGGTACTGCGTGCAGTATGATAATCATTACGATGTGTGTCGAGTTTGAGTTGCGCTTGCTGAAGCTGGATGGATAATTCGCGCTGCTCAGTATGTAGCGTTTCTAATTCTTGAGGAATAGGGGCTGCTGTTTTTGGTTAATAAACTACTCAAGCGTGTAGTGCATTTCCATCTTAGGCAAGTCACGAATAAGGGTGTTGCCTAAGCCAATTAAAAACCATGCAAAAATAAAAAGCGACTAGTCACAAGTCACGTTTAAAGCATTTCTCAGATATGCTTAAGCCTTTACTCATGTTCGTTCCTAACAATTTAATTAGTACTATATAAAGAGGTTCACGTCTGATTTGCCAGCAAATTCAAAGAAAGTTGCAGCGCCACCAAATTCAATGCCATCGATAAAATCAGTTGGTTTGAAATCAAATAAGTCGACGGTCATTTGGCAAGCAATCAGTTTCACACCGCTTTCCAAGCAGGCTTCGCGTAATTCTTCAATACTAGCGACGCCTTTGTTTTCAATTTTTTTCATCATCATCATGGTTGCTATGCTTTCCATACCTGGCAGAATTTGCGCTAAGTTAGGCATGGGGACTGGCATCGGCATGGCAGGGTTGCCAATGGGAGAGACTTTTAAATCGCTGATGTCTTTTTTGAGTAGCGTTAAACCATAAAAGGTAAAAAAGATGCTCACTTCATAATCCAGTGCAGCGGCCGTTGAGGCGAGTATGAACGGCGGATAAGCCCAGTCGAGAGAGCCTTTTGATGCAATAAGGGCTAGTTTTTTAGCCATGATTGTTATTCAGTATTACGTTTTTTAATATAAAACGTAAGCTCGTTTTTTACTTTATCAAGTTGCAACAGTTCATGCTCGGTTTGCTTGCAAAATGCAGTAAAGTCTTTTTCTGCACCCGGGTCTGTTGCAGTGATTTTTAAGACTTGATTGCCTAGCATGACACTTAAGCCTTTTTTGCAGCGCAAAATAGGTAGAGGGCAATTGAGCTTACGTGCATCAACTTCTTTATCAAATTTCATTATCTTCTTATCGCCTAATTGATTAAGAGCATTAACTGTTAGGATTTAGTGAGTAGCCTGCTTTTACCCAAGCCACGACACCGCCGGCTAAGTTAATAGATTTAATATTTTTTGAGGCAGCAAAATCTGCAGCATGGGCAGACCGTACGCCACTATGACAATAAAAAACGACAGCATAGGCGCTTGTGAGTTTTGCATATTCAAGCGGTAACAGAGAAAGCTTCACGTGAATGACACCATCAATCACACCGCGCGCGATTTCATCATCGTTGCGAACATCGACCAACAGCACATTATTTTTTGCCAGTGTGTTTGATAGTTCAGATACCTCAATGTCAGTATAGCTTTTCATTTTCAATTCCTGTAAACCAACTATTGTACACAGGTACCACAAAAGTTAATTAACAAAGTGAAAGAACTAAGTAATATTATATTAGTGTGAATAGTTATTTGAACCAGCGTTATGACGGGTTTATTTATAATGGCTCCTTGGCATCGTATTAATCATCATTTTTGGAGTTTTCAATAATCGCTTTACCTAATTGTCCGCAATGCATTTCTACTTATACTTATGAGGATGGAAATCAATTTGTCTGCCCAGAGTGTGCGCATGAATGGCCATAAAGTGGAGAAGTGGAAAATACAGATGAAGGTAGTGTGATTAAAGATGCGAATGGCAATGTGCTGAATGATGGCGATACCATTACTGTGATTAAAGACTTAAAAGTAAAAGGTTCTTCATCGGTTGTTAAAGTGGCCGCCAAAGTGAAGAATATTAGACTGGTTGATGGCGACCATGATATCGATTGCAAAATTGATGGAATTGGCGCCATGAAATTGAAATCACAGTTTGTAAAAAAAGCTTAGCTGTATACAACCAATTTATTGACTTTTTGTGGTTATAAATAACCATATTTTTTACAAATATGTAAAGTAATCAAACATCTATTGAGCTTTTTTTATATTGATTCATCATTATATTTAATTATGTATATTTAGTGGGGTTTGTATGTTGCGTTTATTAATAGGCCCGAGTGTCTTGGCATTTTCTTTTGCATCAAACACTACTTTTGCTGATAGCTACCATAGTACATTTACCGCGAAACCTTACGATAGCTTAGGCAAATGTGTACAGCGCTAGCTAGGCGCAAAGGCTGCATCGTTAAAGTAGAGTACGAAGTGGAGAGTAAAATACCGCGCTATAAATTCGATTTTGAAAAACGCGCTGATAAAGTATGGGAAGTGGAATGAACAGTAGAAACAAGCCGGAATAAGGAGGTTTAAGAAAAAGTCAAAGCGGAGGATCCAGGATTTTAATCGCAAGTCAAAATAAGTAAAAAAACAGCGATAGCGACAGCTTTGGCACGACATCCCGGCAAGGTGATGGAAGTTGAATATGGTCTTGAATCTGACGGTAACGCAACCTATGAGGTTGATATTGAAAAGGACGACACAGAGGGGGTGATGGTGGAAATTAATGCAACCACAGGTAAGATTACTCGAATTGGATATGAAAACTATCAAATTGGTGTTCATCGGTTTTAACTTTATTGGATAGCAAAAAGCCCTCAATTAAGGGCTTTTTTATTGCCAGTTAATCGTGGCCTTGTTTATATACAACCACCAATTAATTAGTTGTGGCAAAGCAATCTGGCAGTGCGTTGAATGGGTAAGTGTTTAAAATCATGTGGTTATATCATAGTTGGGTGATGGTACATAGATTGCTCTATTTAATATATGGCACTTGCATGCTCTAAAGTCAATAAAGCCACCATGACAACCAATGGTGGCTTTATTGCTTTTTCTTAGCTCACACCGTCTTTTAGCTTGCTCAGGCATCACATCATAATTTAAGCTATAAAAGGATGTAACACAGCCACAATCTCTTTATACTATAGGACAAGTTAATCAATCGATTTCACAAGATGACAACCTCAGATAATATGACTGCTAACCCACAACAACAAACCATCTACCTTAAAGAATATCAAGCTGCGCCTTATCAGGTTGAGCACGTGCATCTGACGTTTCAATTATTAGACGGTAAAACCATTGTCACATCTGAAGTGAATTACATGCAAAACCCAGATAATTCGTCTAATACATTGGTATTGAATGGGCAAAATCAAACTATTGTCAGCGTGGCAAAAGATGGTCAGCCATTTGGTGCTTATACGCTTGCTGATGACAAGATGACGATAGACAATGCGGGTGCGCAATTCACCTTAACCATTGTCACGGAAATCGACCCAGCATCAAATACGGCATTGGAAGGTTTGTACCAATCGCAAGGCACGTATTGCACCCAGTGTGAGGCGGAAGGGTTTAGACGTATTACCTATTATCAAGATAGACCCGATGTATTAAGTACCTTCACTGTGCGCATTGAAGGCGATAAAGCTCAATACCCTGTTATGTTATCCAATGGTAATTTAGCTGAAACAGGTGAGCTGGCAGACGGTCGTCACTTTACCATTTGGAATGACCCATTCCCGAAACCATGTTATTTATTCGCGTTAGTCGCAGGTGATTTAGTACGAACAAAAGATCGCTTTACCACCATAACAGGTCGCGAAGTTGACCTGCATATTTATGTGCGCGCAGGCGATGAAAGCCAATGTGGGCATGCCATGGAATCACTCAAAAAATCCATGCAGTGGGATGAAGAAACTTACGGTCGTGAATACCAATTAGAGTTATTCAACATTGTCGCCGTTAACGACTTTAATATGGGCGCAATGGAAAACACATCGCTGAATGTGTTCAATACGAAGTTAGTGCTCGCACACCAAGAGACCGCTACCGATAACGACTTCCTCAGTGTCGAAGGCGTTATCGGCCATGAATACTTTCATAACTGGACAGGTAACCGTGTCACTTGCCGTGATTGGTTTCAGCTCTCTTTAAAAGAAGGCCTAACTGTCTTTAGGGATCAAACATTTAGTGCTGATTTGAACTCGCAATCGGTACAGCGCATTGATGATGTCGACCGTTTACGCCGCATGCAATTCTCAGAAGATGCCAGCCCACTCGCGCATCAAGTACAGCCAGATAGCTTTATCGAAATCAGTAATTTCTACACCACCACTATTTATGAAAAAGGTGCAGAAATCATCCGCATGCAACATACCTTATTAGGTGGCGAAACGTATCGCAAAGCGACGGATTTATACTTCGAGCGCTACGATGGTCACGCCGTGACTTGTGATGATTTTGTGCAATGTATGGCCGATGCTTCAGGCCGCAGCATGGAACAATTCTTTCTATGGTACAAACAGCCCGGCACACCAACATTGACAGTGACTTGTCACTATAATGAAACCAATTATAACTACGCGCTCACCTTTAAACAAAAACAAGAAGACACGCCCGGTCAGTACGGTAAAAAACCATTACTGATTCCAATTGCCGTTGGCTTGCTCGATGCAGAAGGCAACGAAATTCAAGCCACGCAAGTATTAGAAATGACAGAGCGTGAGCAAACCTTTTTATTCACGGATATTAAGTCACGACCCATTCCATCTATCTTGCGTAGCTTCTCAGCGCCAGTGAAATTAGTCACGGACTTAAGTGATGATGATTTGCGCTTATTACAGCTACACGACACGGATGGCTTTAATCAATGGGAAGCAGGGCAAACATTAGCCCTACGCGCCATTGAAAAAGTGATGGCCGACCAAGGCGCAGACATTAGCGAGTTTGTAGATGACCTAGGCATCCTTATCGCACAAGGCCTCGCAGAAAAAGGTGACAAAGCCTTACTTGCCAGAGCGCTTACTTTACCATCTATCCCAGTGATTTCACAATCGCAAACGGTGATAGACCCAGCGGCCATGGATAAAGCCCGCACTCATATTTTAAAAGCCATTAAACGCACACATAAATCAGCGCTGACGAAGTTGTATAAAGCTAATGGCAATACAGGTGAGTTCTCACTCACACCAGCTGCCATGGGTCGGCGTGCTTTGCAAAACGTCACGTTAGAACTGCTGACTGCAACCAACGGCACAGGCTGCGCGACATTAGCCAAAACGCATTATGACAATGCCGATAACATGACCGATAGAATCGCCGCATTAGCCAGCTTAACCGACAGTACCAAGCCAGAACGTGAAGTCGTCTTTGCGGACTTTTATAATCGTTACAAAGACTATCCGTTGGTTGTTGATAAATGGTTTACGATGCAAAGTATGGCAAACCGTAATGCCATGCTTGATAACTTCGCTAGCCTACGCCAACATCCAGACTTTAATATCAAAAACCCAAACCGCGTCCGCGCGCTTTACTCATCCTTTGCAATGAACAACCCAGTGAAATTCCACGACCCAAGTGGAAAAGGCTACGCCATCCTAAGAGATGTCATTGTTGAACTCAACGCCATCAATCCACAAATTGCCTCACGCCTAGTCACACCACTACGCGAATGGAAACGCTACACACCTGCATTACAAGCGCATATGAAATCCGCATTGCAAGTGATTCTAGAGACACCTAACTTATCCAATGATGTGTTTGAGTTGGTGAGTAAATGCTTGAAAGATTAAGCAGCTAATTAGAAACACATCATTGAAATATCACATATACAGTTACATAGCTCTCATGTGATCAATTTTAGTGAAAGACTTTCTGGCATTGGCAAGTACCTGTCCGTCAGTGGGATGGTCAACGGTTTCAACACTAACAATCTTCGCTGAAACCTTTGTGTCATAGCTATGCGCATGTTTAATCAGCTCTAGTTTTGCTGCTTATGGGCCTACAATCAAAATTTCACCAGCACCAGAAACAGCTTCAATCACTTAGTGTATAGTTTTGATCTGTTTTTGAATGACCGCTACCCTTAGCATCAGACTTATGGTGTACATGTTTATGCTTTAATTTGGTTTTGATAATTTCACTTTTGCTTGCTTTAGTATTAAATTGAATAACATGCGCTTCATGATGGTCAAACCATACGACTGAGTGACATAAAGACATAGTTTTCTCCTTAGTAATCTTATAGTGTGAACCCTATGTTTGTAAATGAGATTGACCTCAGTCAACTTTAATGTTTTTAAAGGCGAATACTTAGAGGGGTTAAAAATATCTAGTCACATCCAATATTGGGTAGTCAGTTGATCGTGCCACAGACCGTACAAAAGCGGGGGTTTGGCCTTTTTGCTATGTACAGCGTAATGTCGTTCAGTG
>JBLIIL010000039.1:0-17804 GCA_047634755.1 Methylophilaceae bacterium | reverse complement strand
TAAACTGTCAGGTATTGATGCAGCGGGAGTCACTACTGATGCCTTGGCAGTTACTAATGACTATATTTTGATTGATTAAGATAAACTGTTATGTTGAAGTGCAGTCTGCTGTACTTTAAAATTGAGCGTGTGTAATGGTCAACTAAATTGAGACACTTCAATAGATTTTTGTTGAAATTTCAGTTCATATTCTACAGGTGAAATATTACCTAATGTTGAATAACGTCTTTTTCGATTGTAAAACGGTTCAATATAATCCGCAATTGCCGCCTCGGCTCATTCTGGTATTAATCTCGTTATTGATTAATGATTGGTGAAATGCATCAATTGAATATTGCATTCCTTGATCAATGTAAAACAATAATGGCTATGTTGGTCTGCGATGTTGTCTTGCCCCCTCCAATACACGGACGCTCAATTCGTTATTAGGCTGACTTGAGAATCCTCAGCTCACAACACGGCGTGAATACAAATCTAAAACAATGGCTAGGTAAAGCCAGCCTTGCTGCGTACGAATATAGGTAATATCACCTGGCCAATACTTATTCTACTCGTTAGGGTTAAGTTGCCGGTTGAGCGTATTGGGCGCAGTGACTGATGCACGCCCAGACGCAAGATAACGATGTGCTTTAGGGCGCTTAGCCTTAAGGGTTAAAACTTACATGAGGCTACGTACCTTATAACAACCCACCTTAAAGCCTTGTACTTGCAACTCGTCCCGCATTCTACGGTTGCCATAAGTGGCACCTATCTCCTGGCGAATATGTCAGTTGCCTTTAGCCTGACTTTGTTGGAATTGATACTTGGGCTTGCTGCGAAGATAATAACTACTACGTGGCACGCACAAATGACGGTATATTTTGGTCACTTTAAATCTTGCTTTCTTTAATGCAATACCTAACGATTGTTGCTGTTTTACACTTCTGTAGCGAGACTGCAAAGGTCTTCCCTAATGCATTAAGCCGCTAAAGTGGCAAGTATAGTGTGAAAGAAGGCAGAAGCTTTTTTTAACAGATCGTTATCTCGCTTAAGCTTCCTGATTTCAGCTTCCAATGTTTGAATATGCTGTTGTTCAGGAGTGATTGCTGAGGCTTGCGGTGTAATACCAGTAAGCTCCTTACGACACTGCCTGACCCAACGTTGTAAGTTCGATTTACTAACGCCTATGGCGCCTGCATTACACTACAAACCTGGTTCAGCACTAAATTAACGCACTCTTGTTTTTACTCTATTGTAAATACTCTTTTTGCTTAATTCATTTAACACCTCTTTAGTTAATTGTAATCTCTAAAAAGGTATTTCGTTTGATTCGAACATTACAGCTTAATCTATTAGGAGATGAAGCCGACTTTTAATCGCTGACAAGGCAAGTATAAATAATAAAAAAGTAGCTTGGCTACCTTTTTTATTATTTATACCCTTTGTTATTTAACAGCAGGGCCAGTTGATGCATCCACCCCTAACTCAGGTAGGGCAGCCAACTCTTTTGCTGAATGCACGCCTTCTGCAATAGCCGTTAATCCAATAGAGTGGGCAATTAAACAAATACCTTTTAAGAAGGCCTTGTTGCCAGGGGTTTTATCAATATTGCGAATAATAGAAGCATCTATTTTAATGTAATCTAAGTTTAATTCATGCAGCTCACCTAATCGACTAATGCGTGTGCCAATATGCTCTACTCCTAATTGACAACCGAGCGGTTTAGCCAATTCACAGAAGCGAATAAACGTAGGCAAGTTTTCAAAGGCACTTTCCTCAGACACTTCTAACCAAAGTCTATCTGCAATCAAGGCATTTTTAGTGAGGAGCTGATTGAGCTGGGCATGGTAGTCTGGGTCAAACATGGCGCTGGTTGATACATTGACAGCAATAGCACGCGTCTCATCTTGCTCTAGGGTATGAATGGCTGTTTCTAATGCCAGCAAGTCTAATTGTGCGACTAAGCCTAGCTGATTTGCCCATGCAATAAATTCGCCAGCAGCGAGCCATGGGCCATTTTCGGTTAATTGTAATCTTGCAGGACTCTCATAATGGATGACTTTGTCTGCATTAGATTTCACTGGGAATGAGGCAAGTTTTAGTCTTTTTTCTGTAATAGCAGAGGTAAGCATGGTGCGCCACTCTGTCGCATCACTATTTTCGTAGATGGTAATATCCTCTTGATTAATCAAGTTGAGGATGTCGGTTTCTGATGCGTTGGCTTTGGTTCTTATTGTGGAGATCAATTGTTTTAAGCTATTGAGCTGTTCTGATTTTTTGACGTCTCTAGAATTGGTTTGTAGCGAAAAGTCGTCAAATTTTTCTTGTAAGCCAGCTGCTTCATACAGGGCATGCTCGACTTCCCCACATAAAGATTTAGGCTCAATGGCTGCGCTAGAAAATACAGCAAAATCCGCACCTGTTAAGCGCCCAGCAATCAATGTGGTGTGTCGGTTGCAATAACCTTCTAACGCTAAGCCCATCCTTTTTAAAACACTGTCGGCTTCACCAGAGCCAAGTGTTTGATTGATTTCTGATAAATTACTGATGTGAGATACAACCAATACACCTTCTATAAAGTTATCATCGGTCTCGATATGAGTGGCAACGCGACTGTTAAAGTATTTGCGATTCATTAAACCTGTTATTGTGTCGTAATTGGCTTCTAGACGCATTTGCTCTAATAATTTTGATTGATCATTGTGCATGTCTTTGATTTTTTGTGATAAGCGATTTAAGGCGCGGGCTAATGATTTGAATTCAAACGTATGCGGCTCTTTGATTGAAGTAAATTTTTTATCACCAATGGCTTCAGTCATAGCAACCATTTCATCTAATGGGTGAATAATAATTTTTAAGATGAGTGAGCCAATCACGCCACACACTAATGCAATAATACCGCTCCATAGTAACGTCCAACGGGTACCATTCCATAAATCTTGATAAGCAAAGTTAGTTGAGCTGGCTAATGAAAGAACGCCATATTGTTTCCAGCCATCTTGAATCTGAGCCACACCAGGGTTGGGTGAGATTTGAATACGCTTTTTAAACCAGTTAGGAATCTCATCGTCAGCCTCTTCACTCACACGGTCTGTGATGAGTTGGTTATTTGGGTCTGTTAGCCGAATATATTCATAATGACCATTATCAAACTGAGCGGACAGCATAAGATTGACACCAACAGGGTCTTTTTCCATTTGGGAAATAGAGAGAGCGAGCGAAACAGCATTGTCGGTATTTTTCATTTCTAACTGCTGTTCTAGATAGTTTTTGCTTGTCGCTATATTGATAATAAAGCTAGCGCTAAAAGCGAGCACCATTATCAAAAGGATTGCTAACCATAGTTGTTTAATCAGTGACATATTGACTCCTAATCATTAAATTACTGTATACCATCATTTCTAATACGAGTTAATACATCGCTCCAACGCGAAAGTGACTTTAATGAGCTGCGTTTAGTGGATTTACCAACCCAAAGCCCTGCACTATTGAAACTAAAGACAGGCTTTAGATCGGTGCGCCGTGAGCTTGAAAGGATGCTTGAAACTAGATTGTCCAAAATTACAGGTTCTGCCGAGGGTGTTTCGTAATAGCTTAGCACCATATGTGCTTGATACACTTTACTATGAGGGCCGCCAATTTGCGCTTTTACATAAGTCATTTTTAAGCGCTTATCCGGAACGCCGAGTGAACGTAAAAATGTGTACTTGGCAATACTATAATCCTCACAGTCACCTTTCTGTTTACCTAATGACTCTAATGGCGTTGCCCAATAATCACTGACGCCCCAGTTTTCTTGGTCACTAACAAAGTAAATATTGTGATTAAAAAAAGCATTAATTCCTTCAAGTTGGTCTGATTCTGAGGCAGGCTGTAAGCGGATGAAAAGCGATTCTAGCGCAAGTATGCGTTGTTTGGCTTGATTCCCATAGCGCAGCTCCGCTAGATTGGCCAGCTGTTGGAGGTCAGCGGCAATTGCAAGACCTAGAACAAGCAGTAAAAAGAAGCAGCAAAAAAAAGTTATATGCTTCATTTACTATAAATTTTTGAAAAAATTTGTAATGTTAGTTCCTATGTATTACTATCCGTACAAGAGCTGGAAAATAAATTCTGTTTTTAACCAAAAGCTTAGAAATGTTGTTTGATGGGGTTTTGTAAAAAATCATTTTATATAACAATACTATATATTAAACGCACAGTATAAAATAAAAGCATAGTACGATTATATATCGATTAAAGATTGTTTTTACGCTTATACTTGCAGGCTGATTACCGTTATACAAAATCCATTTAAGCCCACATAGAGAGAACTAAAAGATGAAATATATATTTAGAGCTGCAATATTGGTAGCTATGACGTTAACTTACAATTTTGCTAGTGCCGAAGTGCCGCAAGTATATAAAGATATCGTAGAAAAGACGATTACTAACAACCCTGAAGTACAAGAAAAGTTACATACATACACGGCCTCTATACAAGAGCAAAAAGTCGAAAAAAGTAATTATTACCCAGCTGCTGACATTATATATAGGGCAAGATCTATACAAGGTATGACGTCAAATATTGGCAACACAGAAATACCTGAGGGTCAGGCGCAGTTTGTATTAAGTCAAATGTTGTTTGATGGTTTTGCAACGCCAAGTGAAGTGAATCGTTTAGGCCATATGGCACGAGTACGTTATTACGAGCTACAATCCACTATTCAAGAAATCGCACTAAATATTACGAAGGCATATATTGATGTGCAGCGTCACCGTGAATTGGTAGGATATGCGAAATACAACTACGTTGTACATAAGCGGTATTTTGATCGGATTGAGGAACGCATGACTGCAGGTGTTACACGAAAAGTTGATTTAGAGCAAGCCAGTGGTCGTTTAGCGTTAGCTGAGGCAAATCTGTTGACTGAAGCAACTAATTTACAAAATGTAACGGCGCAGTTTCAGCGTGTTTATGGTGAATTGCCGCCAGCAACCTTGCCAGCAATAGATTTTTCTGAAGATAAATTAGTACTAGATATAGGCGAAACAATAAAAACTGCATACCAAAAGAATCCAAGCTTTTTAGCAGCTGCAGAAAATATATTGGCGACAGAGCAAGAGGTTAGAGGTCAGCGTTCTGGTTATCTGCCTCAAATAAACTTAAAAGGGACTGCAAACCCATATGTAAGTACAAATGGCGAAAATAGCGGCCTTGCCGCTGACATGCTGGAAGTAACAGCATCTTTTAACTTGTTTAGAGGCTTTAGAGATCAAGCAAACGTTGCGAGAGCTGCAGAAAACTTAAATAGATCTTTTGATTCACGTGATAAGGCCTGTCGTGATGTTAGACAAGAAGTGTCTATAGCCCAAAACGACATTGTCAGTTTAAAAGAGCAAGTTGCTTATCGTAACCAACATCAACTTGCGATTGAAAAAGCAAGAGTAGCATACAAAAATCAATTTGAAATTGGACAAAGAACGTTGTTAGATTTGTTAGATACAGAAAATGAATATTTTCAAGCAAGACGTGCTTATACAAATACAACTAATGATTTGAGTTTTGCTTATGCACGTACCTATGCTGGTGTAGGTTCTTTGATAAACAAAGTCGGTATTGTGCGCGGTGATTTGCCTGAAATAATCCAGTCTGAAGGTAATCAAAACTACGCAATCTGTGAGTCTACTGGTCCGGAGATGCTAGCTATTGATAAAGATGCTTTACTTGCTGCGGCAATCAAAGAAGATGATAAATCGATTCCGCAGAAGGAAACAATCGTCTTAGGTGATACAGTAAAGCCACCTGTCGAATTTGAAGCAAACAGCGCAAGACTCAAACCCTCATCATATCCTGTGTTAGATACTGCAGTTGAAGTGTTAAAAGAGTGGGGTGATGCTAAGGTTGAAGTTGCTGGCCATACAGATAGAAGAAATACATCTAAAGCAGCTTATAACTTAAATCTATCTAAGAAACGTGCTCAGGCCGTTGCTGACTATTTAGTTAAAAAAGGCATTGATCGTAGCCGCCTAGTTGTGAAAGGTTATGGATTTGATATGCCAATTGCAGAAAATAACCCGAAAACAGGTAGCAGTACTAACCGACGTGTAGAGTTAGTAAGACAAAAATAATTTTACAACAGCGTTGTTAAAAAGGAGGTTGCAACCTCCTTTTTTAATGGCTAAAACTTGTAAGGTATTTTTTGCTGTACTGGCTAAAAAAGGGAAATTAGCTCTTATAAAATGCACTGGAAGGTGTTAAAATACGCTCCGCAATGAAGGATGAGTTACTAGCCTTCTTAGCATGTTCTTGTTTTTATTTAGAACTAGTCACCTGCCCGGGTGGTGAAATTGGTAGACACAAGGGACTTAAAATCCCTCGCTTTTAACGGCGTGCCGGTTCGATTCCGGCCCCGGGCACCATTGTAATCAATGGTTTACGTGGAATTCATGTAATTCTAAATAACGTAAAATCACCTAAAATAATGCGCCAACTTTGCAAAAAATATACCAAACATTTATAACGCAATCCCAGCTAGGTTTAATCAAGTTATTTAGCGGTATATCAAAAGACGAGGTAGCTATATTGCCTAGTTCATTGACATCTAACTCATTAACTCAATTATTTGCAGTAGGCCTTTGGACAAAGTTATTTATGCTCTAAACCAGCGGCACCTGAAATCATTGAGACCTTATGTGTAGAACAGAATCAATTAAGTAATAATTCACTTCCCATTTATGAAAGTCGATTACAAGCTTAACCTTTCTTTGAGATTGACTGATAGCAATAATCTGACCCGCAATGAGAGTTGCATTCCAACCCTGTCAATAAAGTGCGTATTAATGCATGAATAATGCACGCCCTTCGTGTTTAATTATGTCATAACACTTTATAATTGGCATTTGCTACTTTAATTTACTAAAACACATCATGTTGCCCCCGTAGCTCAGCTGGATAGAGCGTCCCCCTCCTAAGGGGAAGGTCGTGCGTTCGAATCGCGCTGGGGGCACCAGCTATCACGAATATACATGTTAAATACACCATTACTGATGACTAAAGTAGACAAACCTTGGTTTCTATATTTGATTGAGTGCCAAGATGGAAGTGTTTATACCGGGATTACGGTAGATGTAGACAAACGGTATGCTGCACACAAAACAGGGAAGGGTGCGAAATATATGCGTTCTCACCCACCGAAGCAATTGCTCAAGGTGTTTGAATACCCCAATCGATCCGAAGCATCCAAGGCAGAGTATGCAGTGAAAAAACTGTCAGCAACTGAGAAACATTCATTAGTAAAAAGGAAATCGTTTGCATATGATGCAAAGCCCCACTGAGTGAGCAGTGAGGCTTTAGTTGAGGTAATTACCATTAACTCCGTTGATCTAAAGCACCCCATCTTGCGAGTTTAGTTTCTACTTTAGCTTCTATTTCAGCAAGTCTTGCCTGCAAGGTTTTGACTAAGTCAGGTTGGTCTCTGTAGATATCTGCATCCGTAAATTGCTCATTAATTCCAGCTTGTTCAGTTTCTAATGTTTCAATCTCTAATGGTAAGGTTTCTAGTTCTTTTCTCTCATTAGAGCTGAGTTTTTGTACGACTGCTTTGGGCTTTTCTGCTTGTTTGGGAGCAGCTTTCTTCATCGTTTGTTTGTTACTTATTTTTTTAGCGTCGCGCTGTTGAGAGAAGCGTAACCAGTCATCATAACCACCACCAAACTCGTCTAATACGCCATTGCCTTCAAAGGCAATGACTTGAGTCACTGTGTTTTCTAAAAAGTCTCTATCATGGCTGACTAGGAATAATGTGCCTTGATAAGCCTGCAATAGGCTTTCTAGCAACTCTAGCGTATCAATGTCTAAGTCATTGGTCGGCTCATCGAGTACTAAAACATTGGTTGGGCGTGCAAACAGTCTAGCCAATAACAAGCGGTTACGTTCACCACCAGATAGAGATTTGACAGGTGAGCGTGAGCGTTGCGGTGCGAATAAGAAGTCTTCTAAGTAGCTGATGACGTGCTTACGTTCTGTACCGATTTCGATAAAGTCAGAGCCTGGGCTAATGGTGTCCGCTAACGTCATTTCTTCATCTAATGCTTCACGCATTTGGTCAAAGTAAGCCACATTGACTTTAGTACCACGTTCAATTTCACCACTGTCAGGCTCAATTTCGCCTAAGATTAGTTTGAGTAGAGTGGTCTTACCAATACCATTAGGCCCTAATAAACCAATACGGTCACCACGTAAGATACGCGTGCTGAAATTGGTAATGAGTGTTTTATCGCCGTATGACTTGCTGACGTTGTTGAGTTCTGCCACGAGTTTGCCAGAACGTTCGCCCGTATCGATATTCAGTTTCACATCACCTTGACGTTCACGTCTAGCTACACGTTCTAAACGGAGCTTTTCTAAGTTTCTAACACGGCCTTCATTACGGGTGCGGCGAGCTTTGATGCCTTGGCGTATCCATACCTCTTCTTGCGCTAGCACTTTGTCGAACTTAGCTGCTTGCATCGCTTCAATGGCGAGTAATTCTTCTTTTTTAACTAAGTAGTTGCTGTAAGTGCCAACAAAGTCGGTCAGCTTGCCACGGTCCAGCTCGACAATGCGTGTCGCTAAGCGGTTCAGGAAACGTCTATCATGGGTAATGAATAGAACAGCGCCCTTAAAGCTTAATGATAGCTCCTCTAGCCACAGAATGGCTTCCAAATCCAAATGGTTGGTTGGTTCGTCAAGTAACAAAACTTCTGGATCTGCAACTAGCGCACGGCCTAAGGCAACGCGTTTGCGCCAACCGCCTGATAATGTTGAGATGACTACATCGGCATCTAAACTTAATTTTGTGAGGACGGTTTCAATCTTGGATTGCATTTCCCATGCGCCTAGATTGTCGAGGTCGTGCTGCAAAACTTCCATTTCATTCATCAGCGTATCGAAATCAGCATCTGGCTCACTCATTTTGTGGGTGACATCGTGATAGGCGACCAGTGTTTTTTGTACTGCACCTAAGCCTTCTGCGACGGCCTCATATATTGTATGATCAGGATTGAGCTCTGGTTCTTGCGGCACGTAAACCGTTCGGGCTGATTTTTCTGTCCACACTTTGCCATCATCTAATTTAGTTTCGCCTGCCAGCGCTTTTAGCATGCTGGATTTCCCGGCACCGTTGCGGCCAATCAAACCAACGCGTTCGCCTGCATCTAATTGAAATGCGACTTTATCTAATAGGGCAACGTGGCCAAAAGCGAGTGAAGCGTTTTCTAGGGTAATGTATGGCATATTTATCTTTAAATTTTTGTCTTAAGTATTTAGTTGTTAGCGTTAGTTTTGTTTTGATGACGGCTCTTTATTTTTAGCTAACATAGCGCGAATATTCGCCATTTTCTCTTTGCCAAAGTTTTTATTGGCTTCAGGGTCATTGAGCGGGTTACCAAAGTGGCGCACATCATCTTTTGGCAGTTCTGCAATAAAGCGGCTAGGTTCGCACATTTCCATCTCGCCTGCACGCTTGCGTTTTTTGCACCATGAAATATTCAATGATTTTTGCGCGCGGGTGATGCCCACATACATCAAACGCCGTTCTTCTTCTATCTTACCATTATCAATCGATTGGCTATGCGGCATGATGCCTTCTTCTACACCGATTAAAAACACGTGACCAAACTCCAAGCCTTTTGCCGCATGCAAGGTGCTGAGTTTAACGGCATCTGGCTCGCCTTCTTCACGACCTTCTAAAATGCTAATGAGGGCAACCAACTGAGTCAGCTCTAATAGTGTTTTCTCTGCTTTCTCATTACCAAACACGGTACTGCCTTTACTCTTATTAGTTAACCAAGCAATAAACTCTAATACATTATTCCAACGCGTTTCTGCTGCGCGCTGTTCTTCGTGATTATATAAATACGCTTCATATTCAATGGCTTTAATTAAATCATTCAGCACTTCTTCAGCAGAGTCTTTTAATGCGCGCTCTTGTAACTTATTGATATATTGTACAAACATAAGCAAGTCGTCTAACTGTTTGTGGCCAACTGTGCTTTGGAACCCACCTTCAAAAGCCGCAGCAAATAAGGACAGATGGTGCTCGCTGGCATATTCACCTAGACGTTCTAGCGTTGTGCTGCCAATGCCTTTTTTCGGCGTGGTAGCAGCGCGGATAAATGCAGGATCATCATCTTCATTCGCAATTAAGCGTAAGTAGCTGACGACGTCCTTAATCTCGGCTTTATCAAAAAAGGACTGCCCGCCAGAAATCGTATATGGAATATTGTTTTTGCGTAACTGTTGCTCCAATATGCGCGACTGATGGTTGCCTCGATACAGAATGGCATAGTCTTTGTAATGCGTTCTATGTTCAAACATATGCGCCATGAGCTTAGTCACGACATTTTCAGCTTCGTGATTGTCATCGCGGGCGGCGCTTACTTGTAACAAATCACCCGTACCTAAGTCGCTCCATAGTTTCTTTTCAAACAGCTTAGGGTTGTTGGAGATGACTTGGTTAGCTGCGCGTAAAATGCGTACTGTAGACCGGTAATTCTGCTCCAGCTTAATTATCTTTAAGTTGTTGAAGTCTTTAGTCAACTGATTCAGGTTTTCAACATCTGCACCACGCCAACCATAAATCGCTTGGTCATCATCACCCACGGCGGTAAATTGTTTAGAGAAATTCGTTAGCAGTTTAACCAGCTTATATTGGCAAGCATTGGTATCTTGATACTCATCAATTAGCAAGTATTTCAATTTCATTTGCCATTGATGTAAGGTGTCAGGGTTGTTTTCAAACAATTCAACAGGCAGCTTAATTAAATCATCAAAATCAACGGCTTGATATGCTTTTAATGCTTGCTGATAGAGCTGATAAACCCTAGCGGAAGCGATGGTTAGCTCTTCATCGGCCGTGGCTTTAGCTTGATCTGGATTGATAAAGGCATTTTTCCAGCTCGATATTTGCCACTGCGTGGTTTTAAGTAGTTTCTTGTCAGTGGTCGCCAAAATGTCCGATAAGATTTTAAAGCTATCAGATGAATCTAAAATGGAGAACTGTGGCTTGTAACCGAGTAAAGTCGCTTCTTTACGCAGGATTTGCAAGCCAAGAGAATGAAATGTCGCAATGGTTAGCCCTTTGGTATTTTTACCCACCATTAACTTGGCGACACGCTCTTGCATTTCTAGCGCGGCTTTATTGGTAAAGGTAATGGCGGCAATTTCTTTTGGCGAATAGCCGACATGCTCAATTAAGTGCGCGATTTTTTGCGTAATCACGCGTGTTTTACCGCTACCAGCACCAGCTAATACCAGCAAAGGGCCATCGATATATTTTACAGCCTCACGCTGTGGTGCATTAAGCGTGTTCAGCATGTTTTAAATTTCAGGGTTTTCTACTGAATCTTGTGATACGTCAATCTGTGCCTCTGCCGATGCTGATACTTTATCGGTCGTCTTTTTGGCGGGCGCTTTTTTAGCTTGAATGGCTTTAATCATGGCCTGTCTGCTAGTGGGCGTTTCTAAGCTAATACGCCCAATGGTGCCGTGACGGTAGTCTGTTAAAAACACCATTGCAGTTCTTTCTAAATCCCAATAGCCATCACGCTGTTTATAAGAGCGTCGTTTAGCAATTGCTTCTAACAAATCAACACCATCCATCTCGTTAACATCCAACATCATTGTATCCAGCTTATAGCGTGAATTAAGTAAGTCAGGGTACTTGATGAGTAAGTTATCCGCTAAGAATGTCGCTACATCTTCATCAATCACGGCATTACGACCAATGGCATGACTCGCTGCGAGCATGAAGCCATCACTTTCAAATTCGATTTTTGGCCACATCATCCCTGGCGTATCAATGATGTACATTGTGGGGTCTATTTCAAACCGCTGTTGATTTTTGGTGACCGCAGGTTCATCGCCGACTTTAGCCACTCGTCGGTTGAGCAAGGCATTCATGAGGGTGGATTTTCCGACATTTGGAATGCCCATAATCATCATGCGTAACGGCTTTAAATGTGTACCGCGATGTGATCCGAGCTGTTTGCATAAGCCAGGAATTTTTTTCGCATCACCTGGTTTTTTACAAGAAAGTGCAACTGCTTTTGTATTGGGTTGTGCATTAAAGTAATTCAGCCAAGCTTGTGTGCTTTGCGGGTCCGCTAAGTCGGCTTTATTCAAAATCTTTAAATTCGGACGTTGACGAAATAAACGCATTTCATCAATAACGGGGTTGTGGCTAGCGGCAGGCAAACGTGCATCAAGCACCTCGATGACAACATCGATAAATTCCATGGTTTCCGCTGCTTTTTTGCGCGCAGAGGTCATGTGCCCTGGGTACCATTGAATTGCCATTATTACTCCGTTAAAAATACGATAGAAAGCTGCTTGCGATTCGTTTTGCTAGTGCTTAGCGATTAAGGTGAATAATGATGCGTACAGTCAGATAGCGTATCTTATCATTAGCGAGAGCGAGCAATGTATTTATTGCGGCTTAACACTACTTTTTAACAGTCGTTGAATGGATGGCGCTAGTCTGGTTTGTTTGTGTTATTGACAAGCTTTAAGTGTTTGGTTGTAAGCTTTTTGCCGGCAGCGAGCAATATGGTTGCCGCACCTGCAGTCAGTGGCTTACTATAAATGTAACCTTGCATTTGATCGCAATCTTGTTTTTTAAGGTAATTCACTTGTTCTATTGTTTCTACTCCTTCCGCCACTACTTTAAGATTCAGGTTTTTCGCAAAGTGGATGATGGTATCGACAATCGGTGCTTTTTCCGTGTTGGATGTAATGGCATCAATAAATGCTTTGTCAATCTTCAGTGTGTCGACAGGCAAGGTGTGTAGGTAGGAAAGGTTGGAGTACCCAGTGCCAAAGTCATCGATAGATAACTCAATGCCAAGTGATTTAATGGTGTTGAGCGTGCTGATTGTTTTTTCTGAACTATCCATCAAAATATTTTCTGTTAATTCCAGCTCTAAACTGTTCGCTTTTAGGCCTGTTTTTAAGAGAGTAAGCTTTATTTTTTCAACAAAGTTATCTTCCTGAAATTGCCGTGCCGATACGTTTACCGACATTAATATTTCACCGATTCCTGATTGTTGCCATGTAACCATTTGTTTGCTGGCAGTTTTTAATACCCATTCACCAATCTCAACGATTAGACCGGCTTCTTCTGCAACAGGGATGAATTTGTCTGGCGGGACATTGCCTAGCGTGTTGTTGTTCCAGCGTAGCAATGCCTCTAAGCCCACAATAATGTTGGACCGCAAATCGACTTTTGGTTGGTAGTGTAGGGTGAATTCACCCTGTGCGATGGCTATGCGTAGTTGCGAAATCATTTGCATGCGTTCAGCCGCTTTGTCGTTTAAATCTTGCGTAAAGAATTGGTAGTTATTTCTACCGAGATCTTTAGCGCGGTACATGGCAATATCTGCATTTTTAATGAGGGTCTCTGCATTGTTGCCATCATTAGGATAAACAGCGATACCAATACTACAGCTATTAATCAGTTCATGTTCATTAAGCGTGATTGGCTTAGCAATGGTATCCATAATGCGATTGAGTACGCTTAATTGAATGTTTTCTCCAGCATCGCCCGAAAGCACAATCACAAACTCATCGCCACCAAAGCGTGCTACGGTATCAGTGTCTCTGGTTTCCGTGAGCAAGCGATTACCCAGCTCTTTTAACAGCGTATCACCGATGGTATGCCCCATGCTGTCGTTCACTACCTTGAAGCGATCAAGGTCGATAAAGACAACCCACATGGCCTTGCCTGTGCGCTCGCTACACTCCATGGCGAATTTTAACCTGTCTTGCAATAATATGCGGTTTGGTAAACCTGTCAGGCTGTCATATTGGGCTTCTAGTAATAGCTTTTGTTCACGCTCATTGGTTGAAATGGAAATCCCGATGCGGCTGGCTAAATCACGGAACTCTGGCCAATTGTGACTGTTGTCATCAAGGGTGTTTTTACTGCCAACAGAGAGGAATGCACATATTTTTCCTTGCCAAAATATGGGGTAAACCCACATGTGGGTTGTAGCCAGTTCCGCCATCAGTCTTTCATGGGTCTGGTCGCTCGTGATGCTGGCCTGTTTGACTTGACCTTGCTGGTGGCGGCTAATGCCTTCGATTTCACTGGGGCTAAGTGACAAGCGTACGGTTGTTAATGCATCGTGGCCTGCAACAGTGCAACTACAATCCACCTCGTCTACTGATTGCTCCTCTAGGCGTGCAATCATAATAATTGAATCAGGCGCGATCATTTGCATTCTATTAATCACGAGTTGAATAACTTGCTCGATATCATTTGTTGAAATAATTTGGCTATCAATCCTAGAAAAGAATTGCAAGGTATCCAATTGACGTTTGATATAGGCAGACATTACATTAAAAGCAGCTGCTAGTTCAGAAAACTCGGAATGTCCCTCGACGTTAACCGACGTAAAATCTCCCTGAGCAACTCTTTTGGTTCCTTTGATTAATTGTTCAAGTGGCACCATGGTTTTTCTGATTTGAATCAAGCTTAATAAACCAATAGCTATTAAGCTGAGTAGGCCAACGCCGATATAAGCCTTGCTACCAATGAGTTCTTTGAGGTGTGTTGGAGAGGTGGGTGATAGCCGCTTAGTTTCGAACAGCCACGAATTATCGTGGAATTCGCCAGCAAGAAAAAGCTCCCAAGTAGCATTGTTGAGAGGTGATGGTTTTACTTGATCATCCTTAGAGTACTCGCTTGAGCAGAATAGTTTGGTTTTTGCTTTGCTACCAAGTTGGTAGGCACAGATGCTTAAATCGGATGGATAATCAGACGTTTCTCCCCAAAGGAAAGCAGGATTGATTTCTGCAATATAGATGGAACTGTTACTCGCCTGACGAGATATAAAGTTGACGCTCACTGACTGGTCTTTATTTGACCATGACTTCAAGTTAATGGCATTGAGTGGAAGCGTATCAAGTCTTTGTAAGGCGGTTTGTGGAACGGGCTTGTTTTGATTGCCATGGAGAATCATGCCGTTAGAGCTTACTTCTGTTAATGAGTTAAAAACATCGACATTTTTTAAAGTAAATTCAATCGACAAATCATTGAGGTCTTTAATATGTTCATGTGAGTTGACTCCATGCTCAAATTGATCTCGTGCAAAAATGAGATTCGAAAACACAGTAAGCGCATGGTTGCGACTTTTTTCTACGAGCGACTGATGCTCATAATTGGTGATGATTTCACTCAACTTTTGATTGGACAATACCGTCATGAGTGTGACTGGAATAACGGCAGCCAGCAGTAGTAACAACGCAATGCGCTGTCCAACTTTACTCGTTAAAAAGGTACCCGATATTTGCATTTAGTATTTTGAAGCAAGGTGGATAAACTTCCCATCATTAGCACGGATGACATCATCTAAACTTACTCTAATCGAGATTTAAGTTTTAGACGGCCCATCTTTATCCATGTTATACAAATCAAAGTCTCAATTCAATGGGTTGAGCTTTCTATCTTTACGACTGCCACCATTACCTTCTTCCCTAAATAATTTGAGGTATTAATACGGGTTATCCCACGAGTCCAACATGCCAGCATCCCCTATATCACCCAAGCTATCAGGGTAGGCGCGTTCATTATTCCAATAAGCTTCGATTTGTGCTGACATGTATCCGATTTCAGAGACGGCTTGCGCGACTCTCGCTTCTTCAACATAGTCGTCATAAACTGGAATCGCAATGGCGGCAAGGACACCAATGATGGCAACCACCATCATTAGCTCAACTAACGTTAAGCCAGCTTGTCGGCTTCTCTGCTGAATGATTACCAACAGATCGCCACATTTCATGTTTAGCCAAGTTCGTATCGAATTTATTTTTCTACTTAATTAACGTCTATATAACAGTCGTTACGTTGTTAAATTCAGTAAGAGATTGCTTGTTTAGACCTACTTCATTCAATCATACGCTTATCAACATTAATCGAAGCTGTGTTTTACAGTTTTTTTACCGAGCTGGCGATGTAAAACAAGTTGCTTTTTAATGCCTTAATCGAAGAGGCTTGCGGCTTGAATGTCAAATCATGCTTTTGCTATTCCATCGCAATGGCAAGTGAATAAGTTTTTATCTTTATCGTTATGCAATATAAAATAGCATTATGTCATTACAACCAGAAATCAAACCCAATCAGTCGGTGCCGTTATTAAAGGAGCTTCATATCCTCACCCGTGACGGCAAGCTAAATCAAGATAGCCGTCGCAAATTGAAACAAGTGTATCACTTAGTCAATTTTATTGAGCCTTTACTGAAAGATGTGCTGACTGAGCAAGAGAGCCCAACCATCGTTGATCATGGTGCAGGAAAGTCTTATTTAGGCTTTATCTTGTACGACTTGCTATTAAAGCAGTTAACACAAGGGCAAGTGATTGGTATAGAAACGCGGGGTGAGTTGGTTGAAAAATCAAAAGCGTTAGCAGAAGAGTGTGGTTTTGAACGCATGATTTTTGAGCACCTAAGTGTGGCTGATTCCATGGTGTCGCCTAAGTTGCCTGAAAAAGTGGATATTGTGACAGCGCTACATGCCTGTAATACAGCAACTGATGATGCGATTCAGTTTGGCCTAAAAAAGCAAGCGCAATACATGGTGTTGGTACCTTGTTGCCAAGCGGAAGTGGCGGAAGTGATGCGACGACACAAAGCGCAAAGCTTAAGCAAAACGCCGCTATCTGAAATCTGGCGTCATCCGATTCATACCCGTGAGTTTGGTAGCCAAATCACCAATGTACTGCGCTGTTTGCAACTAGAGGCCGCGGGTTATAATGTGACGGTGACAGAGTTGGTTGGTTGGGAACATTCAATGAAAAACGAGCTGATTATTGCCAAATACACAGGTCAAAAACGTAAAAATGCACGTGAGCGTTTAGATGCGATATTAGAAGAACTTAACTTAACTGAGATGCAGGCGCGCTTTCAATCTTAGCTTTTAACCTGAGCGCTTTGGCACAATGTGTAAAGTTTTGTGTGTAAGGATTCGTCATTTGAACAGACTAAGGAGCTGGTTCAGTTATACTGATTTTTCATTTACAAAGAGTCATTGCGCATTGTTATGCTTAGATTCACTTATAAAGCCTTTAAAAAAAACATTTCTAAGCAAATACACCATGGCTGCCATTGTGTTGGCGATTGTCTTTATCGCAGGTATTTTTACTAAGAGCAAAGTATTCGCACCTGACTTACACCGGCTCTACATGGAGTCTATGATGGTGCAAGGTCAGCCTCCCGTCATTTTTATTCATGGTGTGCTGGGTAGCAAGTTGAATGATGTTGATACGCAACAAGAGTTATGGCCGGGCGGCTTCAAGCGTCTCTTATTGAATGACTATGCGGAGAAGCACTCGTGCCATTGGCGTATGAGACTCACGTTGCAGAAGATGTTGCCATCTTTGCTGGTGGGCCTAAGGCGCACTTATTTCATGGCGTGCATGAGCAAAGCTATATTTATCATGTGATGGAAGCTGCGTTTGGGTTTTGATGGAGTAGCATTTTAGGCTGTTTGTATAAAACTGGTTAAAAGGCGTAATATAAGCAGTAATAAAAACAACTAACAACAATAAAAATGAATCATTCCGTGCAGGTGTACGTCCAAAAACTAACGTTCGCGTTTCTAATTACGCTTTTCTTTACCATCCCTCAAGTTGCTTTTGCTAACACGCCCGATGTGCTGCTAGCCAAAATCTTTAACGATGATATTGATGTCACCGAATACTTAGTCAGTGAGAAGTATGATGGCGTACGCGCCATTTGGGATGGCAAGACATTTACTACAAGACAAGGTAACCCGATTGTTGCGCCACAATGGTTTACGGCACACTTTCTT
>JBLIIL010000038.1:0-17948 GCA_047634755.1 Methylophilaceae bacterium | reverse complement strand
AGCAATATTTGTGGCTTAGCGTTTGCATCGACCACAATATCAACCGTCATACCGGCGCCAGCACCACTAGCCAGGCCACCTAAACCCTTAGAATCAGTTGTCTTAGTCGTGATATATGAAAATGACCTAAGATCAGCCGCAACTACGCTGACCGTATATGAGCCGTTATATTCGTCAACGGAAACACCAGAAATAATGACTGCCTGACCGACGACCAATGCATGATCTTCAGTTGTTATGACAGTCACAGTGTCGCCTACTTGTTCGCTGTTAGCGATACGGAAGTCGGCATCGGTTGAAGTGGCTACGTTAGTAAAAACAGCACCTGGTGACCAAACCGTGGCTTCATTACCTGCAGCCATCAGCACTGGGGGAAACGCAATAGTATCAATTGCGGCCGGCACATTCGTTGGATCTACATTAGGCGAAGGACGATTATCAAACGATAGTAATTGCGCGTTATTTCCTATTGTCACAGTTTCAGCAGTTAGCGTAATAATTCCCGAGTTGCCCGTTGAAAGCCCAAAACCATCTGTTACGCGCGTATTCAGTGTGACACCGGCAGCAATAGTAATCGTGTCGGCTTCAAGGACAATATCACCACCCCGCGACGTGAAATTATCGTTAAAGATGTAATTAGCATTTGACAATAAAGTATTTGCCCCACCCGAGTCGAAGGCGCCAAAAGTTACGCTATCATTACCATTCGCATCCACTCTGATAATGTCGATAGTGTTGTCTTCCATCTCAAAACTAAAGCTTTTGCTAACAAATGCAGACGCGTTGTAGCTCCAGAAGGTTCGGCTAGCGTCGGTTTCTTCAACGGTCACGGTAGTACCGACTCTAGATAGCGTTAAGGTGTCATCGAAAGCACTCCCGCGCACGCTGATTTCTCGCGCAACTGAGAGGTCCGCAAGGAATGGTTTTTCCATGCCACTAAACGTGACTGCGCTTGCGCCTGCGTAAACAGCACCCGCGACCAATGTACCCGCATCAAGCTCATGAATGATGACGCTCAAATTGCCCAGATTTGCTGGGTCTTCAAACGCCAAACCATCGAGACCGTTAGCGCCGCCGATAATAGTGCCACTGATACTACCGCCGGCCCGCAGAACAAAACCATCTTCATAGTCATCCGCACCGGTTAGATTTTCGAAATCAGAGAAGTTAATACCATTGACATCGCCTGTATTCTGCGCAGTGATATTCCACAATGCATCCTGACCAGGGCCATAGAGTGTGTCAGCTGAATTCCCACCGCCGATGATTTGGCTGATATTACTAATACCGCTAGCACCGATACGGACGGTAACCGCATTGGTGTAGGCTGAATAATCTACACTATTAACGCCACGGCCGCCGTCGATTAAGCCGTTAAAACTGACATTATTAGAAAAGTTGAAAGCATCGTCTGCACTGCCGCCTTTTAGGTTCTCAAAACTACTAAAGCTAACATCAGTAAACACTTGCACATGATCTAGTGAACTGCTGCCTGTAGACCAAATCGTGGTATCAGCGATCGTAATAACAGCCGGCGCTGACGTCAGTAGTTTGATATTGTATTCATCCACAACCAGTACGTAATAGACAACGCCGTTAGTCAAACGGCTATTGTCATCTGCGCCAACATAATTATAGCCAAGTTGATCACCTGTATTAAAGCCATGTGCAACGCTAAATTCCAAGCTATTGCCGTAGCCTTCCATTAATTCAGGATCAATGGTAACTGGCGTCTGCGCTTGGTTTTGCAGGGTTCTTGTGCCTTCGGTCCAGACGAATTCATTTAGATCAACCACACTTGCAGCTGTGGAAGTCAGCTTAATGGTCTGGCTATCAACCACCAACACATAGTACTCAGCACTATCTATCAATCCGTTAACGTCGCCAACGCTGCTATGATAAGTGACTTTCTGCCCATCGCTAAATAGATGGGCATAAGCAAATTGTAAAGTGCCATTGACGGCATCAATCACCGTATTGCTATCGAGCTCAACCGTGTTGGTAGCACTACTGCTGATAACGCCTAAATCACTGCCGTTAATCGTCCAAATGTTATTACTAACGGCTGAAGCGCCAATTATGGTGTCGACATTAGCACTGCCTATCACATGACTGATATTACGGTTAGCGAAGTTGAGCTCTATCGCCACCGCGGAGGCATACAAATGGTAATCTAGCGTATTCGTGCCACCAACACCACCGTCAATGTAAGCATCAACCGTGGCCTGATTTAAGAAGTTAAACTCATCATTCAAACTACCACCAAGAAGTATTTCAGTATTGCTAAAACTGCCATTGGCATTGAGCGTACCCGCGTTTAAGCTGGCAATTGTCCATATATTATCGATATCGCGTGCTTGCAGGCTATCGTCGCCAGCGCCGCCATCAAAATCAAGGCTAGCAGTGAATGCCGCGTTGAGATTACCCAAGGTCAACTGGTCATTGCCCCTACCCAGAGTAAATGTCAACGTTGTTGTGGGATTGGCAAAGATGATCTCAGTAATGAGCGCACTCGTGGCTACATCAAAAATACTCATGTCAGTAGTACTAATGCTCAGGCTTGATGCATCCACAGAGTCAAGCACAAGTTTATCGGTAAAACTGCTGCCAGCAATCACTTTATTGGCGGCGGTACCGCTGACGATTGGCTCAATGCCTTTAAAATTTATGGTTCTGTCATACAGTGTGACTGTCGCTAAGCTATCGCTCACTACATTCACTAATGCGTAGTCTAGGTCGGTTCCTTTTCTAACCACAAGGGTATCGCTACCCGCAGCACCACCATCTAAGGTTCCAGTGAGGCTACCGTCTGCTTCAAAGATAAATTCATCTCTGTTAGCATCGGCCCCTTGCAGGTTTTCTATTCCAGCGAAGCTGATGACACCTTCAACTTCACCACTATCAACATCGGTGATTCGCCAAATGGTATCTATAGGATTGAGCGTCACAGCATCAACGGCACCCCCAGTTAAAACGTCATCAAGTGCAGCACCGCCTGTTAAGTCAGTAAAATTAAGTGCGCCATTAGTACCTGTTGCCGTATGCAGCGCTAGATTAACCGTCACTGTAGTCTTATAGTCAGAATAATCCAGCGAATTACTACCACTGCCGACACCACCATCTAACTGACCAGAAATTGCAGCACCGTCACTAAAGTTGAACACATCTTTACCACTACCGCCGGTCAGATTGCCAATACCTGTAAATGAGAATAAGCCATTAAGCTCACCAGCATCAGTGCCGGTGATATCCCAAGTATTGTCGGTATCGGCCGCAAAAAAAGTATTGCTCCCCGTACCGCCAATCAGCACTTCAATGTTGTCTGCAACAACAGTGTTACCAGCACCATCGCTGACTTCCAAAGTGCCATCAGCACGCACTGTGAACGTCAGGTTTGCTGTAACAGCAGAGAAGTCTAAGGTATCTGTGCCCTCATCGGCACCTTCATTAACTGTATCATTTCCCCATCCATTACTGAACTGATAGATATCATCTCCAGTAAGTCCGGTCATAGTATCGGCAAAAGATGTACTAATCAGAGTATCGTCGCCTGTAAACCCAGTCAGATTAATGAGCAAGTAACTATAAGTTGTTAGTGCGTCCGCATTAAACAGAGCCTGCGTTTCAATGACACCGGTACTGTATTCTAAATTCCAATCACCACCCAGTGCAGCACTGCCTGTCATATTAGTAGAAGCAGCAACATCCACACCGGCAATCTGCGCTAGATTACCTACAAATTCTAGGCCATCAGCACCTTTGGCTACATCACAACCGTAAAGGAGAATGTCACCACCGGGGCGTAGTGCGACACCCCATTTAGTCAACTGTTCTTTGTATTGCTCTAGCTTATTGCTATCAAGCTGACTGCTACCCAAACGCAGGGTTCCAGTAGCGCCGTGGCTAATCAGTTGCACGGCCATTAAACTATGATACGACGATAAAATTTCAGCAATTTGATCCACGCCATCAAAACGCGAATCCAACACCACAACTTCAACATCACCATAACGCGATACTTGTATTTGTGGCGCGGTAATGCCTGTACTTTGTGGGCTAAGTAGGTCTGTTAGTACTTTTCCTGATTGAGTATCTTGAGCGCTGTTTGCATCTAGCTCGGCAGTAACATTAGCAGTGCCAGTGTTGCCAGCATTGAGCAGGCTTTTAACCAGCTCATCGTAATTGGTCACCGATGGGTCAACAATCACCACTTGATTAGGGGCAGGTTGATTCTGAGCATAAGCCAAATATGCCGGCAATGCAATTTGTGTAACTTGAGTGGATGGCGCAGTTGTCGCTTGATCTACTAACTCGATGCTTAAGGTTGAAGTTATTACCTCTCCCTCACTGTTGTCCACCTGATAAGCAATCTCTACAAGCTTGCCTAAGAAACCATCTTCCGGAGAAAAGGTAATAGCACCAGTTTCGGCATCAACACTCCAAACCCCTTCACCTTGCACATTCAGTGATTTACCATCGGCACTGAGTAGCGAACCTTCTAGATTAGAAGTAATCTTGACTGTGCTTGCAACCAGTTCACCCTCTGCAGCTTCGTGATTAGCCAATACGTCTATCGTAACAGAGGTGCTTTTCTGAGTTGTAACAACATCACTGCTATCGACAGTTTCTCCAAATTTATCCAATGAGACATCGGTCTGGTCAATCGATGGAATGGTGGCAATAACACCACTCAAATCCGTATATTGCTCTTCAGATTGAAATTCGGTTTGCTGCAAGCCACCTTGTATGGTGTATTGAATCGGTGTGCCAGATACCGTCAGTGCAGACGCATCAGTATTAAACGGTGCTTCCAGCGCCTGTAGCATTTGATCTGGATTAGGTGGCGGTGGAACGAGGCCATCTGCTGAAAGCAAGAAGCGTTGTTCCAGCGCTTCAAAGTGAGGGCCTCGGCGTACAGGGATAGGCACATGTTTATTTCGCGTATTGAACACCCGAGAGAGCAACCCAGCTAATGTTGGGTTGATCCATGACTTACTATGTGTTCTTTTGTTCGTACTTGGCATTTAGATCCCTTATCATGCAGACAGTTGAGCAATGCTCAACTGTCTGCATGATTTATTACGTACCGAATTAGCTTTGCTTGTCGCATTCCAATCCAAAATATTTCTGTTCAATGCTTATTCAATGCTCATTGCAACATTTCATTTACTGCCATTAAATCAGCTTCATTTAAAATACCTGCGGCTTGTTTTAAACGTAAGCCATTGAGCAGAAAGTCATATCGAGCTTTAGCTAAATCACGCTTGGCCGCGTATAGGTCACGCTCTGCATCCAGCACCGCAAGCATTGTGTTAATACCACTTTCAAACCCACCAACCTTTAAAGTTCTAGCACTTTCACTTGCGTCTACAGACTCAGAAAAAGCTTCAACCAAGCCAATTGCACTAACTTCAGCTTGATAGGATGATCGTACCTGTCGCTCAATCTGGCGCCAACCACGCTCTAAATCAGCCAATGCTACATCATATCGACTATTAGTTTCCGCCGTCAATGCAGCAATTAGACCACCTGAGTAAATCGGCAATGTAAAGCGCAGCATAATGTTATCAGTATCCACAACACTACCACCTCCAAATAAGCTACCACCATTATCAGCCCTATTTCTGGAAGCAACTAGATCCAATGTTGGATAATGTCCTGAACGCTGCTTTTCAACTTCTTTCAAAGCTACACTGACGCCATGACGACGCGCTTCAAGTAATGGGTTATTTTTTTCTGCCATTTCTATCCACTCATCGACATGATTTGGCATCGGTGCTACCAATGGAATTTCACTACGTAGCGGTGAGATTTCCGACGTCACTTCGCCAGTTATTTCACCTAAGGCTTGCAACTTATCTAACAATAGATTTTGCGCAACAACAACATCTGCTTCTTTTAAGGCATAACGAGCTTTTGCATCATGCAAAGTTACAATAGAGGCTAAGCCGTTTTTATAACGGGCTTCTGCAAGTTCAAAATTGCTTTTAATTGCATCACGCTCAGCATTAGCAAAATTAAATGCATCACGTGCAGCTAATATATCTATGTACGCCGTGGCAGTTCGTAAAATAAGATCGTTTTCAGCAACAGAAAATGTCGCTGCAGCTTGCTGAACTTTAACACCAGCCTGCTTGTAATTTAACCAAGATGCCACTCTAAAAATAGGCTGATTTATAGTAAGCGTGTTACTTTTATTGGTAAATCGTGCATTTCCTGTATCGAAAACAGCGTTATCGGTACTCAAAATCTCTTGGCTTAAACGGCTTTGAGTGCGCTCAAAACTAACTGTCGGCAATAATCCAGCCAACGCCTGATCTTTAACATAGCCAGTTGCCTCCAACTCATGGCGTGCGGCTTGGTATTTAGGGTCGCTTGCTTTGGACATCTGATAAACATCAGCAAGGTTTGCTGCATGAGACATAGGCAAGTATAAGCAGACAAGAAATAGTCCGCTTACCAGCCTTACATTTAAAAATTTTATGTTTAATAGCATTTCATATCTCTTTTTTCAGCAATTTGCTAACTCATAACTTTTGCTGCAGCAAGTCACTTATACCCAATAAAAAAATAGAAACGAATTTCAGAACATTACCGAAATTAACCTCTACCACAATAACTTAACTAAAAGCACTACAGCCCACTTTCTCAGTTAGCAGCTCTACTTGAGCCCTTACCATTGGCCGAGGCTTTCCCTTTGGTAGTTTCTTTTTCTGAGGAGCCCTTACCATTGGCTAAGACTTTCTCTTTGTTAGTTTCTTTTTCTGAGGAGCCTTCCTTTTTGGTGGCATCTATTTTTACACCTAGGCGCTCAGATAAAAGTGATACTTGGCCAAGCGAAAGTAAGTGGGAATATATCCAGCCCATATATCCAATACGCACGAGTTCGCCTAATTGTGCATCAGTGAGAGCAACTAAGCGCGGCTCATCAACCACACTAAAGCCTTTAAGAACCAACGGACCTTCATTGCTATGCTCTATTTGAAGCGTCTTGGGAATGAGTAAATCAAGCTCTTGAAGCTTTGCCACAAAATCACGAGTGCGTTTAATCTCTCCCTGATAGTTGCTAAGAAAATCAAGCGCTTGTTTTAGTAAAGGGGTATCTTCACCCTCATCCGTGAACAGTCGTTCACCATCTTCCGCATCAAATCCGCCATAAGACTCATCAATAAAAACATCAAAGTCGTCTCCTGCTTGCTTTTCAGCCAACACGAAAGGGTAGCGCCGAACGAACGCAGGTACGTAGCGCGCATCCCAACCACCCTCTTCACTTACAAATAGATTTTCATTGTGCCGCACACCGAGCAGCGCAGCTGGAAACATTGCCCCACCCTCTTCTCCAGTGAAAACGATGGGGTACTCGCGAGAAGTATCAACAAATTCAATTGCCGCCAACGGTACCGAGTTGGTGTTCGTAGCGAATGTGAAGTTGCCAGATTCTGCCTTTAGGCGTGTGTTGCGATGTAAATCACGGTTAAGTGAAAGTGGTTTTCCATAAAAAAGTAATGTCTGCATATATTATATCCTATTATTGATTTATAAGAATATAGCGTATTAATATACTAATAACAAGGGTGGAAAATATACAATATTTTTCAGTTTGAAAAATCCCTGTAGCAGCCCAAATAGTACGCGGCACTTTATTGAGAAAAAGACAAAATAAAACAATCGACTAACAACTACAGATGCAAACCCCAGGTTAATGAGTTGGAAATTGTTGCCTAAGGAAAGTGCAAACCACCAGCCAAAATTCCATAACAAGGCAAATACAAACCCAACTGACCACTCGTATTCCAAGCAAAAAGGGGAATGGGTACTGAGTATATCTAAAAACTCCATTACCAACCCGTCAAGTGTTCAATCCATCCGTTTAATATAACTAGGCCAAAAGATACCAGAACCACGAGTCATTGATTCAAAGGCTAGAGGGTTGGTGATGCATGGCTGCTTCACTTAGCGGCCTCTCTCTTTGGTATTTTCGCCCCGGTGTTCAGAGCTACACACCCCGTAGCCATCATGCTATAGTGATATTTAATCTACCTATTCCGTCCATAAGTTTGTTAATAGACCTAATGATTTCTAAAGCCCCATGGCAAGAAGTTCCAATCTCAAGACTTGCATGTCCTACGTAATCGCAGTGGCGGCGCCAATTGGTGGGGGCAAGAGCTCTCTAGTTAAAGCGCTTGCAAGAGCTTTGCATAACGCACCTACCATCCATTTTGATGACTACGAACGTGCTACTCAAATGTCTGTATCCGAGCTTAATGAGTGGATGGCACGAGGCGCTGACTTTGAAGAGCTTAAAGCACCCAATCTGGCGAACGATCTAGCGGCGTTAAAGTTCAACTCAACTGTTATTAACTCAGCAATACAAAATGAAGCTAAGCCAGATTGTTATGTAGTATTCGAAATGCCCCTCGGAAAAGAATATAAACAAACAGCATTATTAATTGACCTACTTATCTGGATTGATGTCCCTCTGGACATTGCGTTGGCACATAAGTTAAAAGAATTTACGGCTACGTTTTTATCCTCCAAACAAAATGCGACGCAGAAATTTGTAACTTTTATAGACAACTATCTAAACCATTATCTAACAACTGTGCGCAACACTCTTGTGACGCAAGAACAACGAGTTCGCACAAATGCAGATATTATCGTCGATGGTCGCAATAGTCTTGATGCAATAGTGCAACAGTCATTGAAGGAAATTATGAAAAAGTTTCCACAACACTTATTATGAATACATCCGTATATCATCATAGTAAACACAGAGATGAATTAGCTTTTCTTTGTGTCGATGCTTTTGTGAGTGATTTTATGGGCTCACGAGCACTAACCAGCGCTTTTGAAACTGGTCTTATCGACGATCTATTACAACACCAGCCATGCATTTTTTCGGATCTTGTTTCACGACGTGGCATGGATATGCGAGGATTGAATTTGCTGCTAGATATGCTGCGAGCAAATCAGGTTATAGTGAGAGACGAGAATTTAATCAAACTATCAACGCCATTCATGAAAGCAATGAATTTTCGTGATTTACTTGAAATGAAACTGTATTTTGCCAACCTTGTAGCGCCAGACTTTCTCAATTTATTCACGGTTTTACTGACCAATTCCGCTAGTTTTTTCGAGAAGGCTAAAGTATTCGAGTTATTCTCTTATGGGCGATGCTTCGATCCTAACCCACAGAACTATCAACTAACCACACGCTGGATGCGTATCACCACTGCTTTCACTAAATATGAAGCAGCGGTATGTATGCAGCATCATGATTTTTCAAGTTACCATCGCCATTTAGACATTGGAGGCAATAGCGGCGAATTTTCCTTACGCCTATGCAAACAAAACCCAGGATTGCACTCCACTGTTGTTGACTTACCATTAGTCTGCAAAATTGGGGCTAAGCACGTTTCCATTGAACCAGAAGCTCAAAGAATCAACTTCGTTATATCATCCGGCACAGAGGACCCAACACCGCGAGAATTCGATCTTGTAACGTTTAAATCTATGTTACACGACTGGCCGGACAAAGAGATGCAACAATTTCTTAAAAAAGCGCATAACTCTCTAACTCCAGGTGGAACCCTGCTAATTTTTGAACGCACTCAAATGACATTCGAAAATACACAGATACCATACGCGACTATGCCTTTTATGCTGTTTTTTCGTAGCTATCGCGCAACTGAAGTGTACCAAAAACAACTGGAGAAACTTGAGTTTCGCAACATTCAAATTCAAGTTGTGAAACTTGAAATGCCTTTTATACTGATTACCGCCCAAAAATAAAAGGGATGCAATTGACCATGCTACCACTTGAATACACTAAACCACAGGATCAATATTACGACTATTGCTTATGGGAGTATCAGCCGCCTAGCTCACCTAAAAACAAGCTACGCTCAATTAATCTGCTTCGCAATTCACTTAACACAGAAAGTATAGGTGCTATTGCAGAACCCTTGCTTGCCGCAATAAGGCAAGGTTTTGGCGAATCAAAAACAGTATGGGGCATCAAGCTAGAACAAGGACGCATCAGCTGGGAGCTATATTTTTACGACTATGGACGGTTGCAGCGGCAGCGCTCTATTCCAAAACTACTGGATATCATTAAACCGTGGATCTCATGCAACATTCCAAGCAGTGAGGAGCACGACTATTTCATGTTTTCGATTGACTTAAATCAAGCATTAATAAAGAACTCGACACCACTGGATGAAATTCAGATGTACATTGGAAATGTGGGTAGCCTTGTATCTTCTGGCATTTGCTATGCGCTAACAAAAACACAAGCTACGTTGAAAAACTTTTACTTTTTTTTCGACGCAAAAAAACAAATGAATGAGATTATCGGAAAAATCTCTTCTTCTGTTTATCTTAACCTTTCTCACTTAGACATCAACGCTATACTATGGCCTGAACTGCGCGACTGTCAAACCATCGTCGTAGCAAACAAGCACACTCATGATGGCATCTATTTCTCGCGTATTAATGTAGAACAATTGCTCTTTTTTCTAAAAATAATGTGTTACCCTGACTCACACATCGCGTTCGTGACACAACATCGAGAGCAGCTCAACCATCTCATGTATGACGTGGGCTTCGACTATCGAATGGAAGGCAACCGCCTGATTATTTTAAAGAGCGCTTACTATGGAGTTTTCTAATGGGTTGCTTTGACTATAACCGCTATGTTTCCCTGACTATGGAATTCAGGTGTAACCTCAAATGCGTGCATTGCATGATAGAGGACACCATGGATGAACTAGCCCCCCAGCCTATGGAACAGTTCATGTCGCTTCTTAAACATAACGCAACAAACCACCAGTGGGATGGCATAATACTTACAGGCTCAGAAATCACACTGAACCGTGATCTGCCAGAATGGGCACGTTTGGCTCGACAGCATGGATTCAAACACGTACGTATACAAACACACGGAATGCGTTTGGCCAGCCGCAGCTTTTGTGATGAGCTAATCGACGCTGGTGTAGACGAGTTTTTTATTAGTGTCGCTGCTGCTGACGCGCCAACACACGACGCCATTACAACTGTTCCAGGCTCATTTGATAAAACCCTGCGTGGACTAGAAAACTTAGAGGCCTACGACAACGTCACCACGATCACCAATACAGTAGTCACTGCACAAAGCTATCGCCAACTTCGCCCTTTAGTAGATCGACTGGCATCACTTAAACGTCTAGCGCAAATGGAGTTCTGGGTATATTGGCCGATGAGCGAAAAGGACGAAAAGAATCTAATTGCCTCTCATCTCGACGTGTTACCTTTTTTGCGTGATAGCATCACTGCAGCCCGTGCACTTGGGCGAGGGGTGGAAGTCAAAAATTTTCCAGAGTGTCTGTTGGGCACTGATCACGACGCGCTCGACAATGAGCAGCCTGAACTATTCATCGACCCTGCATTTTGGACCCAATTTATGCGCAATGGTTTTCATCAATGCTCCTATCGAGAGCAATGTGGGTCAACAAAATGCCTCGGACTGAACAGTGCCTATGTGGATAAGTTCGGATGGCACACTGACACACTCACCCCTTTTCCAAAAAATAGCGGTGTTATAAAAGCGTGAGTCTGGCAACAGACAAAGCAAGTCAACTTACCACGGCGATGAAAAATGTGCCACTAGCTGGCTTCGACCGATCCTTCAAAATGACTAAAAAAGCCCTGCTAGGACATCGATTCCTAATGGGGGTTGACACAAAGCATATCGAAGCCAAAAGACTGCGGGGAATTTGTGCTGGCATGGGTATGCCAGCTGAATATGCAACCGCATTTGCAGAAAATCTTCCTGATGCAAACAGCGTCCATTTCGGATTCGAGGAAAACGAAAATAGCTGCGTATATAAAGTATATCTAGAGTTTTGGGCTAAGCTCCATCAACATATCCGGAACAAAGAAACTGGCGGCTCGCTATTGCATCTAGCCTTCAAGTGGGACCCATTGAATGACAGAAAAAAAGCGATCACTGAATATGTCTGCCATCCATACCTTTGCATCGAAGCAATTCTCGAAAGAATGGGTGACATCTTCAACGACCATGCAGATAAACCCTCATGCGAAATCACGCAAAAAATTATCAAACTTGCCGCGCCGCGTATTACTGATGGCGCACCTATGTATCTGGAAGTATGTGAAGCTGACAATCCACGAAAGTCGTTTGACATTAATTTGCATCCTGCCAATCTTAAATTATTAGATATTGAGCATTTACTCAATCAGATGTCTCACCACTATGAAATTCCTACCGAAACTTTCCAAATGTTTTACAACACGATTAGAGCGAGCACACTTGGGCATATTTCGGCAGGTATAGACAGACATAACAGAGATTTCATGACCACTTATTACGAATGATTATTAATAGGCAACTTTGTAACTAAGCCCGATGAGGTTTCAAAATTTACAAATCAGAAACTAATATACGTCTATGATATTCTGGAAAGTCCATCACGCAGCTAAGAAAAGATAAGCTCAGGTAATAATGCACTAATGAATACTACTAGAGGGTCTGAAAAAATAAAAAGCCCGCTACTGGCGGGAATTTTATTTTAATCTGTTTTAAATCAACATTTTATACTTTGTTGGCGGTGCAGCGAGTCTATACAAACATTGTCTCATACACCTGCCAACAGGCAAAATTACAGGGTATTTAGCTAATTAATTCTCTTTAATACTTTGAAACTAGCTGTCTTGCCCTATAAATCATAGAGTTCAATCTATTTTTATAAATTCAGAACAGAGATGGACAAGCGTTGGTTAGAGTGGCTTCCAAAATGGAAATTACTCATCAGCAGCACCAGCACTGCCGACGCAAATGCCTCTTTGTCCCTGCCCCGTGAGGAGCTTTCTAAGCAGATGAAACTCATCAACCCAAAATACAGTTTGCGAGAATGGTTCGTTGTGCCTGTGTACCATGAAGCCACTGCGGGAAACTATTCTCTAATTCGAGAGTTGCAGGAAATCATGACACAGCCATACGCCGAGCAGTCGAAAGACGTGGAGGAGAGATACTATAGACTGAAACCGTCGAAGTTTTTTCAGGTCGATGGGTTATCATACTATAGCTGCTCGTCGTGAGTTTCCAAAAACTGATTGATCAGAGACGGCCCAATCCAGTTCGGTGGAGTTAACACTATAACTGACAGTTTTTCAAACAAATAAATTACTTATTAAGTGAGAGCTATCTATGCATGACCTACCCATTAAAACCGTTGAATTCGAGCGTCCGCAAATGGACTTGGGCGTCAGCTGCACTGCTAATGCTTGGGCGCGCGTGCCTGTAGTGCTGTCGCCGGCCGAACGATTAACTCTTAAAGCGCGCATCAAGCACTTGCTAAAAGAGCAACAAGCGGTGCTAGTCGCGCACTATTATGTGGATGCTGATTTGCAGGATCTAGCAGATGAGACCGGTGGTTGCGTGTCCGACTCACTCGAGATGGCGCGTTTTGGCCGCGATCATCCAGCCAATACTGTGGTGGTGGCTGGCGTAAAATTTATGGGTGAGACAGCGAAAATACTCAGCCCACATAAACGTATTTTGATGCCTGACCTCGACGCAACTTGCTCTCTCGATTTAGGCTGCCCTGCGGACGAGTTTATTACGTTTTGCGATGCACATCCTGACCGTACAGTCGTTGTCTATGCTAACACCAGTGCAGCTGTCAAAGCACGGGCCGATTGGATGGTAACGTCTTCTATCGGACTTAAAATCGTCGCGCACCTACATGCACAAGGTAAAAAAATTCTATGGGCACCCGATAAGCACCTTGGCAACTTCATACAAAAAGAGACCGGCGCAGACATGTTAATCTGGCAAGGTTCATGTTTAGTGCACGATGAGTTCAAGGCAGTCGAGCTGGAATTAATGAAACGCGACCATCCACATGCCAAGGTGCTAGTCCATCCGGAGTCGCCGGCAGCCGTGGTGGCGTTAGCCGATGTGGTCGGCTCTACCTCGCAGTTAATTGCAGCCACGCAATCCCTCGCTAGCGATGAGTTTATTGTCGCGACCGATAGTGGCATCCTACACAAGATGAAGATGACCGCGCCGGGTAAACGCTTTATTGAAGCGCCGACTGCGGGCAATAGCGCAACCTGCAAAAGTTGCGCACATTGCCCGTGGATGGCAATGAATAGCATGCAAAACCTGGTCGAGGTTTTGGAGTCAGGCGGGAATGAGGTTCACGTTGATGCTGGCATCAGCCGTAAAGCAGTCACCTGTATTGATCGGATGCTTAGCTTTGCGACACAGCATAATACCAACGTCCACCCTTCAGGAGACTTAGCAAAAGAACAAAAGCTATTTTCAGGGATAGGCCCAGCATAATGCATCAATATGACTTAGAACTACATCTCTTTATGCTCATAAGTCATCTATATATTGATGACTTAGGATGAATCTGAAGTATAACCAAACAGCATAACTGATGAAGTCAGGTGGAAATCGGTGGCGTTTGTAGGTATTCATGAATGTATTCTCTATTATCATGAGTTAACTTGCAAATACCCAATTAAATACTACTCTTCGTTTATTTCTAATTGATTGAAGTCTCGAACCAACTCGGATATCATTTGATTAAATTTATGTTTTTTCACTGTTACTATATAAAAATTTTCATTTATATTGGGTAAGGTTGTATATACCGTGAGGTTACCGCTAGCTATTTCATCCTTGACAACAACGCTTGGCATTACTGCTACTGCATGCGTATCTCGAGCTAACAACCTAAGCATTGCCATATCATCTGCCTCACCTATTATGTTAGGCTGAAATTCATGTTGAGCGCATAGTCCATCAAAAGCAGATCTAATAGGGTTGCCTGATAATGGCAATATCCAATCAACATTACTGTAGTCTTGATTAAAGTGTTTACCTAGGTTAAGCCCAGGGTGACCAATCACACAAGTTGGCTGTTTAGACAATAACTGACCTTGCCATGATTGCTTAGCTGAACCTCTAACCTCAATATTAGTAAGTATCAAATCAAGCTCGTAATTTGATAATTCGTTAAGAAGATTTATTTGACCTCTTGCAACAATAACTAACTTTATCTTAGGATTATTCATTAGCGGCTTAACGAAAGCTTCTACAAAATTACGCGACATAGTTGATAATATCCCGATTTTAATCACTTGATTTTCTACATGATATCCTTTATTAAGAATGCCCTCTAATTCATTGCCTAAGTTAAAAATGGATTCAGCATATGAAAAAGTGACTTGTCCTATATTTGTCAATTTCAGTCGACGCTTTTCCCTCGTAAATAACTGACTACCAATATTATTTTCTAACTGTTTGATTTGTGAAGATAAAGCTGATTGAGAAACATGTAAAATTTCAGCCGTTTTGGTCAGATTTCCAATTTTTGCCACATTCCAAAAATAGTTCAGATGATGATAATTTAACCTAGACATAGTTATATATAGTTCTTATAAAGTGAACTATTTTATACAAACAATCTATTTTACTCAACTATATTAATAATACACAATACATGAAGTCGCCTTGTTACATTAACTCAAGTCTTCATAAGTAGAGTACTAAATATTAATTAAAAAGAGAAACACAACTGAAAACAACATCAATCTTAGTTGCTTTGCTTATTAGCCCTTAGATAAACAGTTTAAAAATTAAAGGCCGAATATAAATTATCTATTTGATTGATGTACGTTTCAATATGAAAGTTTGGGATACTTAAGATATGTAGTTTAAATAAACTAATTGAATGGCATTCAAAATTTACATCACACTATTCTAATCAAACAAAATAGTGGTCAAATATATTAATTTCAAAGGAATTTAACGTTGGAGAATTTATCATCATTTGCATTTAACGCCATCGAGGTAATAGTTTATGTATTTACTTTTATCATAGCGTTAATCGTTATAACCATAGCTATCTTCTACGTTATTGATCGTTTACAAACTAAAAGTACATTAAGACGTAACTACCCTGTTTTAGCGAGGTTTCGTTATTTATTTGAACACATGGGTGAGTTTTTTAGGCAGTATTTTTTTGCACAAGACCGTGAAGAAATGCCATTCAACCGTGCAGAACGTTCTTGGGTATACCGAGCAGCAAAAAATATTGATAGTACGGTCGCTTTTGGTTCTTCAAATGTATTAACATCTCCAGGTACTGTCTTATTTGTTAATTGCCCATTTCCAACACTTGAAGAAGACTATGTTGAGCCGACAGCGTTGACACTAGGACCTTATTGTAAGCAGCCCTATACGACGAAATCTATATTCAATATATCTGGTATGAGCTACGGTGCAATTTCAATTCCTGCTGTACTTGCGTTATCCAAAGGGGCAAAAATGGCTGGCATTTGGATGAATACCGGTGAAGGTGGTTTGTCTCCCTATCATTTGAAGGGTGAAGCTGATATTGTTTTTCAAATCGGCACAGCAAAATTCGGCGTACGTAAAAAAGACGGTGGTTTTGATAAAGAAAAATTAAAGTCTGTGGCCAGTCATCCAGAAGTTAAAATGTTTGAAATTAAACTTAGTCAAGGTGCAAAGCCAGGCAAAGGTGGCATTCTACCAGGTACAAAAGTCAATCAAGAGATTGCAGAAATTCGTGGTTTAGAAGTTGGAAAGAACGCGATTAGCCCAAACCGTCATCCAGAAATTAATAGTGTAGATGACCTACTGGATATGATTGATTATGTGCGCTCAACAACAGGTAAGCCTGTCGGTTTTAAAAGTGTCGTAGGCGCTATCGAATTCTTTGACAACCTATTTGAAGCAATTAATAAGCGTGGTATTGAAAGTGCACCAGATTTTATAACGATAGATAGCGCCGATGGTGGTACAGGCGCAGCACCCATGAGTTTAATCGACAACATGGGTTTACCTATCAAAGAAAGTTTGCCCTTAGTTGTGGACAAACTCATTGAATATGAGTTGCGTGATCGTATTAAAGTCTGTGCAAGTGGTAAGCTCGTGACACCGGCAGAGGTTACCTGGGCTTTGTGTGCTGGTGCAGACTTTGTTAATTCAGCTCGCGGGTTTATGTTTGCTTTAGGCTGCATTCAAGCTTTACAATGTAACAAAAACAACTGTCCAACAGGCATTACCACTCACAACAAAAAACTCCAATATGGTTTAAACCCAGAAGACAAATCAGTGCGGGTAATGCAGTATGCACAAAATATGCAAAAGGAAATTGGTATATTGGCACATGCTTGTGGTGTATTGAATCCTCGTCAACTTAAACGTAAACATGCCCGTATTGTTCAGGCAAATGGAAAGTCAGTAAGTATGATTGAACTGTATCCCGAGCCAGGTAATAAAGTAATACATAATATTTCCAAGCTACAAGGTCGTACGAACATTTAAATTATTGCGAAAGAAAAAATCATGATAGCTAAAAAAAATCTTTTGCGGTGCCTTCAACAAAAAGTGTAGTGTTTGTCTAGGCATTATCTCTGAATCAAACTCCAAAAGCGAGCTTGTTATTGCAACTAATTGCATTCGTAATATAAGTTGAACGCAGAGCCTATAACAATGTTTAATTACATATAAATTCCATTACTCACCGTACGCAAGAATATAGTCATGCATTTCTTTGCATAAAATAAAGATGTGCAATGGTTAATTTATTACAAAATGTTCCGCATTAGTATGACGTCTATGATGAGGTGTTTTGTATAGCATAAATAAATAAGGGTATAAATCATTACATTAAAACGAGGAATTAGAGCCTATGTGTAGGCTAAATCTTCACAAGCACAAACTAATTACTACTATGTAACAATAAGGATCATTAACCTCCAAAGTTGCGAGCGTTTTAAGATACTAATTGTGCATTAGTTTGAAAATTTCTTTATTATTGGAAATTCACGTGTTACTAGTTAGATTCCAATTCAAGCTGCCATCATGGACATGCCTTAAATAAATGTAAGGCTTTTTTTGTCGAGGT
>JBLIIL010000037.1:0-18480 GCA_047634755.1 Methylophilaceae bacterium | reverse complement strand
TCCGTTGAGCTTTCATCTTTTGTCACATTACTTTGCATGTAGTTTCAAAAACTCGACGCTGAATCAGTAGGTTTTCAAGCTCGTTTTTTACATAAAATCCTTCAGGGCAAGCATTAAGTGCCTCCTGCTTGCAATCATTCCAACTTTTTATGCCACTACAGGTATATTCGGTCCATGCATGTTGGTCTAGCTTAGCTAATTGGCTTTGTACTGCACATCCACTCATGAAAAATCCAAATAACATAATGTATACTTTCATAGTAAGTTCCTTTTTTGCTGTTAAATGTACGACATTGCCAATGCAGTTTTGTTGATAACTCTCAATGATTTTACAGTGTAGTTTTACTTTATTTGAAACTATGGGGACTCTAGAAATTAGTAGCATAAAGTTTAGTTAAAAATTGTATTAGTAAGCTTAGATCCTAGGTACTAAACTTTAATAATAGCCTAGAATTTTTTCTTCTGTAAAGGAAAAAAAAGAAATAACAACGTGAGGAAATTATCATGCTCTGACGACTCCAAATGAATAAGGGCGAGCCTTGTTATTTAATAGACAGCTATTTTTACAGTTAAAAGCCCGCGCGTCACTGGTTTGATTTAAACTCAAGTTAACATTAATAAAGTAGCATCAAAAAAAATAACATTTTGGTAACAATTATATTACACAAACTTTTTCTTTTAGCTCATCAATCAGTACTTTAGTATTTTCTGAGTAATCAACAGGCAGTTCAATAAGATGCACACCACCTTCGGCGTAGCATTGATTAATAAGTGGTACAAAACTTTCAGTACTTTCAACACGATGGCCAGTAGCCCCATAACTATTGGCATACATAACAAAATCTGGATTATTAAATTCGAGACCAAAATCTTCAAAACCCATCGCATATTGCTTCCATCGAATCATACCGAATGAATTATCATTAAGAATTAATACTATTAAATTCAATTTCAAGCGTACAGCGGTTTCCATTTCCTGACTATTCATCATAAAACCACCATCGCCACAAATAGCCATGACTTTTTTCTCTGGGTATAAGCGCGCTGCTTCCATTGCGGATGGTAAACCAGCACCCATTGTGGCAAGTGCGTTATCTAACAATACTGTATTAGGTCGCCAAGTGCGGTAATTGCGTGCAAACCAAACTTTATACATCCCATTGTCTAACGTGATAATGCCATCATTTGGTATCGCTTTTCGTACATCTGCCACAAAGCGCTGCGGCTTCATTGGGAAACTAGGATCATCCTTGCCTTCTTCAATGTGTTCTATGACATGTTTTCGTACTTTCATAAAGTAAGAAAAATCATGAGTTTCAGTTTTTTCGACTCGATTAGCGATGCGCTTGATTGATGTGGCAATATCACCAACCACTTCTAACTGGGGAAAGTACACATTATCGACTTGCGCTGATTTAAAATTAACATGGATCACTTTAGTGCCATCATGCACCATAAAAAATGGTGGCTTTTCGACCACATCATGGCCAACATTAATAATCAAGTCTGCGCTGTCTATTGCGCAGTGTACATAATCACCATCCGATAATGCTGCGGTACCAAGATACTTTTCGCTATGACCATTAACAACCCCTTTTCCCATTTGAGTTGTTGCAAAAGGAATATCTGTTCGTTCCACAAAGTCTGATAAGGAATCCCAAATACGTGCTCGATTTGCACCAGCTCCTATCATTAACAAAGGGTACTTAGCTCCTTTAATCATCGTTGCTGTAATATCTAAGATGTCACGATCTGCATGTGCATAGCGCCGCTTGCTAATGTTGAAAATAGGAGTTGTATTGGCATCAACAGCCTCTGCAGCAACATCTTCAGGCAGTTCTAACAATGCTGCACCTGGTCTTTCTTCAATCACAAGCCGAAAAGCTTATCGCACCATTGAAGGAATCATATCGACATTCACAATTTGTTTAGCGTACTTTGTAATTGGCTTCATCATGCTAATAACGTCAACAATTTGGAACTGACCTTGTTTGCTATGTTTAATTGGTTTTTGGCCAGTAATCATCACCATTGGGAAGCCGCCTAATTGTGCATAAGCTGCACCAGTCACAAAATTCGTTGCACCAGGGCCTAAAGTAGCCAAACAAACCCCTGGTTTACCAGTAAGTCGCCCATAGGTTGCTGCCATAAAAGCAGCGCCTTGCTCATGGCGCGTTAAAATAAGTTGAATGCTAGACTTACGCATTGCTTCGAGAAAATCTAGATTCTCCTCTCCAGGGACACCATAGATGATTTCAACACCTTCATTCTCAAGCGCTTTAACAAATAAATCTGATGCGTTCATTTTGTCCCCTGTCTTTTAGTAACAGCTTGTTGTTTATTATTTAATACAGGCTAGCTTCCTTAACGCTCATAAATGATATTTGGTATTTCTTGGCCAATATTCCAATTGCTTGCAACCTCTTGTGCTTTATTAATATAGTTCTGAGGAAGTCGCATCGCAACTTTATCTCGGTATTTATGCGCTCCTTCTAACCCATGTTTTCCAGCCAAATCAAACCAAACATGGGCAAGCACTAAGTTTCTTGTCCCAGTTACTCCATCATGGTGGAAAATAGCCAAAGTTACCATAGCTTCTGCATTTCCCAAAACAGCTGCCTTATGAAACCATTCAGATGCTTTTGTTATATCCTTCGTGACGCCGTAACCAGTGGCGTACATTAAACCAATATTTTGTTGAGAGATTGCAAGTCCTTGATTTGCGGCCTTACTAAACCATTCAAATGCTTTTTGTTCATCCCTGGTCACACCATGACCACTCGCGTACATTAAACCAAGATTTTGTTGAGAGATTGCGAGTCCTTGATTTGCGGCTTTGCTAAACCATTCGAATGCCTTTGTTAAGTCTTTAGGGACTCCTTCACCAATGGCATAAAATAAACCTAGAGTTTGTTGTGAAGTTACTAATCCTTGATTTGCAGCTTTGTTAATCCACTCAAAAGCTTTCCCTTGGTCTTTAGTTACACCGTCACCATTGACATACATTAACCCAATATTTTGTTGTGATTCTGGTAGCCCTCGATTCGCTGCTTTACTAAAACAAGTAAATGCTTTTGTTAAATCTTTAGCAACTCCATGTCCTCTTAGATACATTAAACCAAGACTGTTTTGTAAAGCTGCTGCCCGATAATTCATCTCATAATGATTAAATTGAAATTCTTGAAAAGTTCTTTTATTTTCATTGTAGAAATGAACACTGTGGTCGATTTTTGCTAAAGAATGTGTTGTCCAAAATATAAGTATAAAAAATGGTAAAGTATAATTATTTATCGTTGATTTAATCATGGGTAAATTGGCCTTTAAATTGATCTTTTTAGTGCTTTACAAAATAATTCAAAAAAATTAAGCTATGAAGGCTTTAATTCTGCAACGCCTTAAATCTAATTTCGAAGTCTTTATAGCCGTATTTAGATTTCTACAATTATTCTGTATTATTAATATATATAAGTAAAATAGATTGTTTGTATCAAATCGTTCATATTTACAGAACTATAAAAGCGGTACTGATAAATTAACTTTTCCAAACCTCAAAACTTCACTCTTTATGCTTAGGCAACAGCTATAATTTATTTCGTAAATTTAACCGCTCTGAGATTTGGACACAGAGTTGTTTAGTGCTAATACATACCTAGTTATATACAAAACTCTATTAAATTTTTTCAATCTACAGAATAAATCTCAAATGGCTACTTATTCTCCACCAAGCAACCATTCTTCTTTAATTTATGCCAAACCCAACCTATCAGCCTTCTACATATAAAAAGTAAGTAATCCTGGTTCTTTTAAATGCTCACGTAAATAACTTAACCCCTGAATCATGGCATCAACTTGATTATCAAATTTCGCGCTAGGAAACGAAGTCAGTTTATGGATGAAGTTATCCAGCCATGGTGCTTGTTCAGGTACATAGACTTTACCAGCTTCAAACACACTGGCTTGCGCAAAGAGACGAGTTTTCTTATCCCCTTCAGGCCGTATTGGTTTGACGCAGTAAATATCTTGCTCTTTTAAATCTTTTACTAACTGTGTCCCAGAAGAGGCGTCTTCAATGAGTATCGTATTAGGATGGTAGTGTTGATAAGCAGTGATAGCCGCTTTCCTTAAACCGAGGATGTTTAAACGTGCCCTTATCACATCTAATACATAGATATTCTTGCTCTTAACCCCTAAGGTAATACCCACTGAGTAATCAGAGAAATTGTTGACCTTACTGGCGGTATCCCAGGTTTGTACAATCAAGTCAAATGTTTCTGGACGGTTTTGCTCTGTATAACGTTGTAACCAGTCGGTTTTAATCATACAGCCACCTATTGGTGCTGGCGCTTACTGATACTGTCCGTAAAACTGATACTCAGCCATATTGGCTTTAATCATGGCCAGTGTTGCTAATGATTCACGTGCGCCATGTAACGGAAAGCCTGGTGACGAGTTACCCGCATCTCTCCAGCAAACGTGCTAAAACTATAAATTTCAGTTTCTTCAGCAATCGCAGGTAGATTGACAATATCCCAGCCACCCTTCTCTTTCACATAACCAACCAGATCATCTAGATGTAAGCGTTGCATGTTGATAATGATGGCACCATCTTTTTTAGAATCCAATCTGGTATAAGCGGTACCGTCAAACCAGTCATTCACATTATTCTGCGTGACATCTGAAGTTGCTTCATCTGGCTTTAACGGATCATCAATAATCAGGATGTCTGCACCACGGTCGGTGATGCCGCCGCCAGTTGAGACGGCCATCCGCCCACCCTTTTGAGTGGTATTAAAATCATGGGTTGCCGTACGCGCGGCTGATAGTTTGGTATTGGGAAATGTTTCTTGATACCAGGGTGAGAACATCAACAGTCGGCAATCCGAAGCGTGCTTAATGGCTAAATCTTGCGCATAACTGGCACAAATTACTTTTTTTGATGGGTAGTGCCTCAATAACCAGGCTGGGAAAGCAACTGATGCACAAATAGACTTCAAGTTCCGTGGCGGGATATTGATAATCAGTCGTTTAATTTCACCATCAGCGACCCCCGTTAATTTAGAGGCAATGAGATCAACATACCAGTTATGCAAGTATGGTGTTTGTAGATTGAGTTCCTGAAATAAACGGATAATAAAGCTACTTAAATCCTGCTTTAACAAGGCAGCCATTTCATGTGGCTTTGCAAAGGCTCTGTTGTTTATGATTGGACTATTCATAACTCCCTCCTTCTGCATTTACAGCGTTATCCGCTTTAATCACTTCAGTAGCTGGTGCTTCTAACCTTTGTAGCATTTCAGCTAATACTTTTTGATCTTGTTCGTTACTTAAGGAAGTGGCACCCGTGCTATTGATAATAGCCTCTATGCCAGGAACCAATTGCAGTAATAAACGAATAGAGTTCTGATCACCGGCAGCCGCTTTATTTACTAACTGCATGGTAGCTACTTCCAGCTTACTAACTTTACGTTGACTATTATTTTCAGTAATAGTGACCTTTTCCTCTAAAGCAGCATGCATCACCGTTGCCCAGTTACGAGCTCCTTTTGGGCGACCGCTGGGATTACCCGACTGGCCTTTAACAAACTGGTTTGCCTTAGGTGGTTTCTGGTAACCAATTTCATAGTCTACCTGATCGGTTTTTGTAGACTTAGTCATGAGCGACCTCCACTGCCTGTTGCTGTTGGGTAAAGGTTTTTCCTGTAGCCGCATTAACCACATCCAGTCCCCTCATGATTTGCCAGCGCTGAATCGCGATATCGACATATAGCGGATCTAGTTCCATACCGTAACAACGACGCCCTACCCTCGTACAAGCTAATAAGATTGTGCCACTACCAATGAATGAGTCTAAGATAATGTCATTAGGTGATGAGCAATCCAGTATGGCATCGGCTATCATCTGAACAGGTTTTACCGCAGGATGAAGAGCAAGTAAATCCCCCTTTTCACTATGGCGCATAGCTTGTATGCCGCCGTATTGCCAGACATTGATGCGATATCGACCGAAGCGGCCAAGTTGTACATTATTTTGATGGGGTGCTGTACCGTTTTTGTTGATTAGAATCAGTTCATGTTGCGAGTGATATAAACTGCCCATGCCAGCTTGATGTTTGGCCCATACGCACATATTCAATAGCGAGCTATAGCTGGCTTGTCCTGCTGCAAGGACTTCAGATAAGTGACGCCAAAGATGCTGTGTACTGATCCTGCTTTACTATGCGTCACTAACAGATCAAAGGTTGTGGTTAAGAATGTGATAAACCCTGCTGATGTCATTTCACCTGAGGCCATGCCAAATTCACGGTGTTTGATTTTGCCTTTACCAACGACATGGCCTTCTACTTTAACGTTATAGGGCGGGTCAGTAATGACCATGCTTGCAATTTGAGCACCCATCAGCTGCTCAAAGGCATTAGCCTCTTGCGCATTACCACAAAGCAAACGGTGTTCACCCAACAACCAAAGGTCGTTTAGCTTTGTCACTGCTGGTCCTTCAGAGATAGCAGGTATTTCATCATCAGTTGATTCATCGGCGCTATCCAGGTTATCAAAACGCAGATCAATCTCACCTATCGTGAAACTAGTGGCTTCCAGATTAAAGTCCAGATCAACCATTGATAGTTCTTTTAGTTGAATAGCGAGTAAATCATCATCCCAAGATGCCATTTCTGACAACCGATTATCAGCAATCGCAAATGCTTTTACTTGCTCTTTAGTCAAATGATCCAGATAAATCACAGGCACTTGATCTAAGCCTAACTTTTTAGCTGCTTGTCATCTTGCATGGCCTGAGATAACTTGCCCTGTCAGGTCGGCAACAATGGGAATATTAAAACCAAATGCCTGAATGCTTTTAGTGAGTGCTTTAATTTGATGCGTTTTATGTAAACGTGGATTGTTAGCATTAGGTACTAACAATGCAGGATCTAGGTAAGCGTTACTGTTATTACTACGAATGATCGTAGTAATTAAATCAGGAGTGCTAAATGCAAGTTTCAAAAGATAACATCCCAAGCAAAAATACCCTTCTTAAAGAGTGGCAAAAAACCTTTGGACGCCCTGCTCCTACTGGCTGCCATACCAGCTTTTTAGATAAAGCTATTGCCTGGCAACAACAAGCACTAAAACATGGCGGATTGACGGCTGCAGAACGTCGTCTACTCATGGGCAAAACCACATCAGTTCCCGATAACATTCACGTTGGCTCGCATCTAGTCAGGGTATGGCAAGGCGAGACCCATCAAGTCACTGTGTTAGCCAAGGGTTATCACTACAAAGACCAGCATTGGAAGAGCTTATCAGCCATCGCACGCGCCATCACCGGCACACCTTGGTCAGGCCCTCTGTTCTTTGGTCTCAAGAAATGAGTAAGGTCACATTACGCTGTGCGATCTACACCCGTAAATCTTCAGAGGAAGGGCTTGAGCAAGGCTTTAATTCACTAGATGCTCAAAGAGAAGCTTGTGAAGCTTATGTATTAAGTCAGCAACATGAAGGTTGGAAGTTGATACCGACGCTTTATGATGATGGAGGTTATTCAGGTGGCAATATCGAACGCCCTGCCCTTAAGCAATTGCTAGCGGATATTGATCAGAAGAAAGTAAATGTGGTCGTGGTTTATAAGGTAGATAGGTTGACTCGATCCTTGGCTGACTTTGCTAAGATTGTCGAACAGTTTGATGCCAAGGGTATTTCCTTTGTATCGGTCACGCAGCAGTTTAATACAACTAGCTCAATGGGTAGGCTTACACTGAATGTACTGCTCTCCTTTGCCCAGTTTGAGCGTGAAGTCACTGGTGAAAGGATACGAGACAAATTTGCTGCGTCTAAACAAAAAGGCATATGGATGAGAGGTTATGCGCCTATTGGTTACATAGGCCATGAACGCACGTTAATCATTGATGAAGCACATGCACCTTTAATTCGACAACTCTATCAACGCTATCTAGAAACAGGCAGCATACGAGCCCTTAAAATCGAATGTGACCAGTCAGGGTTACATGCAGCATTCAACCGGACGGGAGTATGGTGGTGTGCCCTTCAGTAGAGGTAATCTACAACGCATTCTGACCAATCCGATCTATATCGGTAAAATCACACATTTCGATCAAGTCTACGCTGGGCAGCACCCTGCCATTATTGATCTTGAACTATGGAATGCTGTTCAACAAAAGCTAGCTGATCATAGACAAGTGCATAAGCAAAGACCTAAAGCCCCCTCGGATAGTTTACTTACTGGCATCTTATACGACAGTGCAGGGCAAAGACTCTGTCCATCGCATAGTCAGAAGCAATCGAAACGCTTCAGATACTATCTGTCACCAAAGCTGGTTAATGAAGGTAAAGCCTGAACGCCTAATGGCATCAGGCTGCCAGCACAAGCATTAGAGGCTTTAGTCATCAATCAACTATGTGATTGGCTTAACAATACAGAAGCGATCATTCATGCACTCAATCCTGAACCAGCGCAGATGCAACACTTATTAGCAGATGCGCAAAAGCTATCTATAAAGCTACAAGATAACAAGCAAGAGCAATATCACTTATTACGCCAGATTTTAAGCAGGGTTGAAGTGGGCCATGATCATGTCACTGTGTCAGTTAAAGTCTCAGCCTTAATGATTGCAGATGGAGAAGATACCGATCAATTAATTGAGATAAAAGACAATGTGCAATTACAACGCTGTGGTTATGCGAAACGCTTAATCATTACTAATGATAATAAGCAGCAAACATTCAAAGATCAAAACCTGATTAACCATCTCTCACAAGCCTATCAGTGGCTGACTTTAATTACTTCAGGCAAAGTACAAAGTATTAAAGAAATTGCATTAGTAGAACAACTCGATCAATCCCATGTCACACGCATGATCAATAAAGCCTTCCTTGCGCCTAATGTCATCCGGTCCATTTTAAATGGTACGCAACCACCCCACCTGACGCTTAAATATCTCAAACAATTCCGTGCCCTACCTAATGATTGGGACTCACAGAAGTCCTTACTTGGATTGACCAAGTAAAGAACAAAATTAAGACCGAGGACTCTCAAACTAAGCGACTGAGAGAAAAGATAAACTTAAGTAATAATGAGGCACTTCGAGGACTCCAGAGATTCTGGAAAAAGAAAAAGCCCCGCTACTAGCGGAGCTTTTATGCTAAGTTGCATCAATACAGCAACAACTCAGACTTGTTGGCGGAGCGGACGGGACTCGAACCCGCGACCCCCGGCGTGACAGGCCGGTATTCTAACCAACTGAACTACCGCTCCAGTTAACTCGTATTGCTGTGCTAGTTAACTCCAAAAATAAAGAGTGCCTATGGCACTCTATTATCTTAAGACAAATATTAAAAAGTTTGGTGGGTGCTAACGGGGTCGAACCGCTGACATTCGCCTTGTAAGGGCGACGCTCTACCAACTGAGCTAAGCACCCTGCATCACTTATAAATATTCTTTCAAAACTAACAGTGTTGTTTGATTATATAGCTTAAAAAAATAAGCCGATTAACCAAATAAGTGCGCTAGTTTACAGCATCTTTAAGCGCTTTACCAGCTCTGAATTTAGGTGAGTTTGCAGCACTAATTTGAATAGTTGCGCCAGTACGAGGATTACGACCATTACGTGCAGCACGTTTACCTACATAAAAAGTACCAAAACCAATTAGAGTAACCACATCGCCTTTTTTCATGGACTTAGTGATTGCATCTGTAGTTGCATCTAGTGCACGGCCTGCTGTCGCTTTTGAAATATCTGCCGATTTGGCTATCTGGTCGATTAACTCTGATTTATTCATGTTTAATCCCCTTTTAGATTATCAAGATATCAGGCGTAAACCTGATGTATCTTTATATCAAGCTACAAAAGTCTCTGTCAAGGTATTTACAGACAAAAGGAGGAGAATCCAGTTAATTAATGCGTGATTGCCGCTTTAGTATCTTTTTCCGACTCTGAAGAAGCTGTCGCCAACTCTTTATCATCAACAGACTTAGGCATTGTTTCTAACGCATATTCCAATACTTGATCAATCCATTTAACCGGATGGATGTTTAAATGATTTTTGATGTTTTCAGGAATGTCCGCTAAATCTTTCACATTCGCTTCTGGAATCAGTACCGTTTGAATGCCGCCACGGTGTGCTGCTAACAACTTCTCTTTCAAACCACCAATTGGTAACACTTCACCACGCAAGGTAATTTCACCCGTCATTGCCACATCAGCACGTGCTGGAATGTTCGTTAACGCTGAAACCAAAGCCGTTGTTAAACCAATACCCGCACTTGGGCCATCTTTTGGTGTTGCACCTTCAGGCAAGTGAATATGAATGTCTTTTTTCTCATAAAAATCTGCTGGGATACCGAGTCGCTCTGCACGACTACGTACCACACTCATAGCAGCTTCTAGTGACTCTTGCATCACGTCACCTAGTTTACCTGTTTTAATCGTTTTACCTTTACCTGGCATCACAACCGTCTCAATGGTCAGCAACTCTCCTCCAACAGACGTCCACGCTAGCCCTGTGACCTGTCCAATTTGATTCTCTTTGGCAGCAACACCAAAGTCATATCGATAAATACCAAGATAGTCATCAATATTACCAACAGTCACTTCGATCTTTTTAATGGCATTAATCTCTTCACCGTCATCTGCACGATGATGATTTTTAGCATCCGTCTTGCTTTGCAATAAAGCTTTAACCACCTTACGACACATCTTAGATAATTCTTGCTCAAGACGCCTAACGCCAGCTTCGCGCGTGTAATACTGCACAATATGTCGAACAACACCTTCACCAATACTAATTTCAGTTTTCTTTAAGCCATTGGCTTTAAGCTGTTTTGGTAGTAAGTAACGTTCAGCGATATTCACTTTTTCATCTTCTGTATAACCAGCAAGACGAATAATCTCCATTCGATCCAACAATGGTGCAGGAATATTCATGCTATTAGCGGTTGCGATAAACATCACATCAGACAAGTCATACTCAACTTCAGCATAATGATCTGCAAACGTGTGATTTTGCTCTGGATCTAACACTTCTAATAAGGCAGATGATGGGTCTCCACGTTGGTCTTGGCCCATTTTGTCCACTTCATCTAACAGGAATAATGGGTTTTTAACACCTGCTTTAGTCATGCTTTGCAGTACTTTACCAGGCATAGAGCCAATGTACGTACGTCTATGGCCGCGAATCTCAGCTTCGTCTCTTACACCGCCTAGTGCCATACGAATAAACTTACGGTTAATCGCTTTCGCAATACTTTGTCCAAGTGATGTTTTACCAACCCCTGGCGGGCCTACTAAGCATAAAATGGGTGCTTTAACTTTACCAACACGTTGCTGGACCGCCAAGTACTCAACAATGCGTTCTTTAACTTTTTCTAGGCCGTAATGATCGGCATCTAATACTTGCTCTGCAGTCGTTAAGTCGCGACTAATTTTAGTTTTTTTCTTCCAAGGCAAGCCAACCAGTGTATCAATATAGTTACGGACAACCGAAGCTTCAGCTGACATTGGTGACATCATTTTTAGCTTCTTAAGCTCAGCACTTACTTTAGCTAATGCCTCTTTCGTCATGCCAGCTGTTTTAATTTTTTTCTCAAGCGCTTCCATCTCGGCATTATCATCTTGCTCACCAAGCTCTTTTTGAATCGCCTTCACTTGCTCATTCAAGTAATACTCACGCTGACTTTTTTCCATTTGGCGTTTTACACGGCCACGGATACGCTTCTCTACTTGCAGGATATCAATTTCAGATTCCATTAATTGCAACAAGTGCTCTAAGCGCTCAGTCACACTTAACATTTCTAATACGTTCTGTTTTTCTTCCAGCTTCAATGTAAGGTGTGCTGAGATAGTGTCAGCTAAACGCCCTGCTTCGTTAATCGTTGCAAGGGAAGTGAGGATCTCTGGTGGAATTTTTTTGTTGAGTTTCACGTATTGATCGAATTGCGTCATGACCGTACGCATCAACGCTTCAACTTCGCTATCTTCTTCGTGAAGCTGTTCAATCGCCTCTGGTTTCGCCCAGAAACTACCGTCTATTTCTTTAAATTCTGAAACACGTACACGATGCAAACCTTCAACCAATACCTTCACAGTACCATCTGGCAGCTTAAGCATTTGCAATACTGTTGCAATAGTCCCTATTTCGTAAATATCATCAGCATCAGGCTCATCTTTTGTTGCTGACTTTTGCGCGACTAACATGATTTTTTTATCAGCATCCGATGCAATTTCGAGCGCTTTTACCGACTTATCTCTACCCACAAAAAGTGGTATGACTAAATGTGGGTAAACCACAACATCCCGCAAAGGCAATAATGGCATTTTTCCAAGCGCTAATGGATCAGCAGGTGTTATTTTTGTAGTGTTTGTTGATTCAGTCATAGTTACCTTAAATTTCACACGGGCTTATGCCCTATGTTATTAAACATGGGAATAATATTTGGTACTTCAAGGGCAAGCGGTAATAAAAATATTAATCAATACGAAAAATTGTACTGATACTTCACTATAAGCCTCTCAATTAATATTGAAAATAGCTAATGCGAAATATACGCTAGTTAGCTGGCTTTTTCCGCTAATTCAGGAGGGTCTTGAAAAATCATCTCGGGTGTTGCGCCATCATTAATCACGTCTTTACTAATAATTACTTTAGTTAAGTTTTCTATTGAAGGGATGTCATACATGACTTCAAGTAATGCTTGTTCTAGAATAGAGCGAAGACCACGTGCACCTGTTTTGCGTTTGAGTGCTTTTTTAGCAACTTCTTTCAAAGCTTCCTCTGTAAACTCAAGCTCTACACCTTCCATCTTGAAAAGTTTGGCGTATTGCTTGGTTAACGCATTTTTAGGTTGCGTTAAGATTGTCATTAACGCTTCTTCATCTAATGATTCTAGTGTTGCAACAACAGGCAAGCGACCAATAAATTCCGGAATAAGACCAAATTTAATTAAGTCTTGTGGCTCAATATCACGTAACGCTTCACCAACTTCGCTCAAATCATCTTTGCTTTGAACTTCCGCACCAAAACCAATACCGCCTTTTTTAGAGCGTAAACGAATGATTTTATCTAGGCCATCAAATGCACCGCCACAGATAAATAGGATGTTAGTGGTATCTAACTGCACAAATTCTTGATTAGGATGCTTTCGCCCACCTTGTGGTGGGATAGAAGCCACAGTGCCTTCAACAAGCTTCAGCAGCGCTTGCTGCACACCTTCGCCAGACACATCACGTGTAATCGATGGGTTTTCTGATTTACGCGAAATTTTATCAACTTCATCAATATAAACAATGCCACGTTGTGCTTTATCAACGTCATAATCACACTTTTGCAATAGTTTTTGCATGATGTTTTCAACGTCTTCGCCTACATAGCCTGCTTCGGTTAACGTTGTCGCATCCGCCATCACAAATGGAACATCTAACAAGCGTGCTAAGGTTTGAGCTAGTAGCGTTTTACCTGAACCTGTTGGACCAATCAGTAAAATATTGCTTTTTTGAATCTCAACATCATCTTTTGTCGTGCTATTAGAGATATGGTTGTGTTCAAGACGTTTGTAATGGTTATAAACAGCTACAGACAAGTTTCTCTTAGCGAGGCTTTGACCAATGACATATTGATCTAGGATTTTAGAAATTTCTTTAGGGCTAGGCAGTGATTTTTCTGTGGTTTTGATATCGCTGAGGCTGTGTATTTCTTCTTTAATAATGTCATTACACAAATCAACGCATTCATCACAGATGAAAACAGAAGGGCCAGCAATTAACTTTTTAACTTCATGCTGACTTTTCCCGCAAAATGAGCAGTAAAGTAGTTTTTCTTCTTCAGACTTGGTAGCCATTTAAAACTCCTGTTGCTTGATTTATATTATGCTACTGCAGCGCGGTCAGTAATCACTTTATCAATAAGACCATACTTAACTGACTCTTCAGCACTCATAAAGTTGTCACGTTCAGTATCAACATTAATTTCTTTTGAAGATTTACCGGTGTTATCAGCTAAAATCGCATTCAAACGTTCGCGTAAGTACATGATTTCTTTAGCTTGAATTTGAATATCTGAAGATTGCCCTTGGAATCCACCAGAAGGTTGGTGAATCATGACACGTGAATTTGGTAGGCTAAAACGCTTACCTTTCGTACCCGCTGACAATAAGAATGCTCCCATGCTGGCTGCTTGACCGATGCATAAAGTGCTGACATTAGGCTTAACGAACTGCATGGTGTCATAAATTGACATGCCAGCAGTCACAGAACCGCCTGGAGAATTGATATAAAAAGAAATGTCTTTATCAGGATTTTCTGCTTCTAAAAACAACAACTGCGCAACAATTAAATTGGCAGAGTTATCGTTAACAGGTCCAACCAAGAAGATGACACGCTCTTTTAATAAGCGAGAGTAAATATCATACGAGCGTTCACCACGACCACTTTGCTCAATCACCATTGGAATGTACCCTAGGTTTTGAGTCTCTTGTGCTTGGTTAATCAAGCTTGTATTTTCACTCATGTTTGTCGCCTCTTTATTATCCTGCCATTAATTCATCAAAATCCACTTCAGACTCTGAAACTTTTGCCTTCTTGAGCACCCACTCAACAACATTATCTTCTGTTGCCAAAGCTGCTGGCTCATCTAAGCGTTTCACATCTGCATAATACCAATCAACCATTTGTGCTGGCTTTTCATAGTTCTGAGCAAAGGTTTCAACCATCGCCTTCACTTGATCCGCATCCGCTTGCAAGTTCTCAGTATTGACTAATTCTGACAGAATTAAACGTAAAGAAGAGCTACGTTTCGCCTGTTCTTCAAACATTTGTGGTTGTAATTGAATCGTTTTCGCATCCATTCCACGCTGTTTTAAGTTTTGTGTCGTCATTTGCATCATGCGTTCAATCTCAGAGCTCACGATTGCTTTTGGTAATTCCAGCTCAGTTACATCAACTAAACCTTGGAACACTTGCTCTTTCACGCGTGCTTTAATGCGTTTTTCAACTTCCTGCTCTAAACTTGATTTGATTTCAGCGCGTAATCTCTTAACGTCACCGTCCTCAACACCCAATGTTCTAGCGAAGGCTTTGTCCACTTTAGGGTAAGTCGGCGCTGAAACACTATTATATTTCACAGTGTAGTTAACTTTTTTACCTGCCAAGACTTCCGGTTCATGGTCTTTTGGATAAGTAATATCAAATTCCCTAGTATCGCCAGCTTTTCCGCCAGTGAGCTCTTTATCAAAAGCTTCAATACGGCCAACTTCGCCTAGGACAATATCCATCCCTTTATTACCAGTGCTTTCAACCTCTTCGCCATCAATGGATGCTGTTAAATCGATATTAATACGATCCGTCTTCTTAGAGGCACGCTTCACTAATGAGTAGCTCACACGTTGCTTCACTAAAACATCAATCGTTTTATCAATATCTTTAGCAGCCACTTTGAGTGTTGGTTTTTCAACCTTCACTTTTTTGACATCACCCAATTTAACTTCCGGGATAATCTCAAATGTCGCGATGTACTCAAGCTCTTTTGCAGCTTCTGCAAAAGGCTTATGCTCAATATTAGGAAAGCCTGCTACACGAAGCTTATGCTCAACAATAGCATCGCTAAAGGTAGTCTCAACCGCTTTAGAGTAAACCTCATCACGTGCTTGCGCGCCGTATTGTTGGTTTACCAAGCTCATTGGTGCTTTACCTGGACGAAAGCCTGAAAATTTTGCTGTGCGCGAAATTTCAGAAAGTCGGTTTTTAATTACATTCTCTAACTCGACAAGCGGTATAGAGATTGTCATGCGTCGTTCGATATTACTGATTGTTTCAACAGATACAGCCATGTTGTTGCGCTTCCCGATTAATATGTTCATTGAAGAACGATAAGATTTAATGGTGCGAATAATACCAGCAAAACACCACTTAAAACAACTTATTTATAATGTTATTCCAACATGGTTGGATTGTTCCTGCGCCCTGATAGCATCATGACACACCAATGAATAAAGTCATTGTGTTCGTCTTTTGGGGCATATTATGGCATCTTTATAATAACGGTTATTAAGGCGTTGTTTCGGCTTTTTAATTTTTGCCATTTCATCATTAAAGTCGCTCATATAACGAGTAATGGTTTCGTCAACTTCTTTCACTTTGTCACGGCTTGCACCACTCTCAACCAATTGTCGTTTGTATTTTCTCGCCTTTCCAATTGCTGAATAAGTTTTTTTACCAAAATCTATTAACGATTCTTCTTGGTTTTCATTAATGAACTCTTGATAATCTTCCCCTGCTTCATAGCGTGCTTTTATAGCATAATTAAGTTTATTGATTTTGATTATATTGCTATAGAGCTTACTCGCTTGTAACGTGAAAGTATTGTCATACTTTACAAGAGGTTATAGAGATGCAGAGAGTTATCCTTCTGCGTCTATGATTACACGTAGTCTTGCATGTTGACCAAGCAATGAATACCTATAGAATAGTTTTAATTAAAACACAGGCTGCAAACACGGGGTTTGCATGGCTTTTAGGTGTAGTCTTTTGGTGCGAAAGGAGAGACTCGAACTCTCACGCCTTTCGGCGCTGGTACCTAAAACCAGTGCGTCTACCAATTCCGCCACTCTCGCATATGTTTATGACCGCGCTCAAACTGGGTCATAAACACCAAAGGCGACATTGTATATCAAATGATACCGTCTGGAAAAGCTTAATCTTAGTTAATTCCAATAATTTATAAAGTCCATTAATTCCACACCCTTATTTCACAGTATGAAAAATATTTATCTAGCGTAAGATTAAAATTTACTTTTTTAACAACGGTAGTTAAAGTATGGCACTAGATTAAAGACAATAAGTATATTAAAGTCTATTGATTAGGATTACGACTTTAAACCATTATTTTATTTAGATTGATTAATTATGCAAAACACGAGCCAAACTGCTGAAAACAATATGCTACGCACCGAGTTAGAGTTACTCATGAAGGAACGTGAGGCCTTATTAGTGATTACAGGTATTGCCGCAGGGTTGATTGCGGAAATCAATACAAGGGACTTACCTATTCGTACTGTAGAGGCCGCTGACTTGCTTGCGACGACAGTGAATCAATTGCCAGAAGAAACGTTACAAGACGCGTTAAATTCCGTTAAAGCTTCTATCGAATCATAGATTCGCATTAATTTCTATCGGGTTTAGATAGCATTAGGCCAACACCTTCAATTATGCGAAACAAAAAACAATATTGCATGTCCCTTTTACTCAGCCTAATCATTTCAGGTTGCGCAACAGAACCACCACACAAACCGCTAGCGCGTAGCTCAGCAACCATATTGGCGAAAAACCAAGTTAGCGCAGAATTTAATGCGTATTTAATACAGCAAGGCTATAACAAAAAGAACTTGCCACTGAGCGCATGGGGGCTTGATGAATTAACTTTATGTGCACTTTTTTATCATACGGAGTTGGATGTTGCTAAACAGCAGTTAGCCCTAGCCAACCTAGCGATTCAAACAGCTGGAACAAAAAAAAACCCAACCATTAATGCTGATATTGCGCATAGCAATCAAAAAAATGGCGATATCAAGCCTTGGGCTTATGGCTTATCCGTCGACATTCCAATTCCAACCAATAACAAACTTGGCTTCAAAGTTGAAAAAGCTAAAAAAAATGCTGAAGAAAGCCGCATGGATGTTGCTGAAACCGCTTGGAAATTGCGCAATCAAATCGCGACGGATTTAATTTCTTTTCACCAAAATGGGTCTGAAACTCGGCTATTTCAACAAGAATTGGAAATGCATAACAGCATTGCCAACATGCTAAAAAAGCGCGTCAATGCTGGCATTGCATCAAGAACAACATTAAATAACGTGCGTTTGTTAGCACTAAAAACACAGCACAGCCTTAGCAAAACAAAAGCTCATTCCAAGCTGCTTAAAGCAAAATTAGCTGCCGATGTTGGTTTAACGCCAGAGCAGTTTGATGTCATAAAAATTAAAGCGCTTTCAATAGAAAATACACTGCAAGAGCAAGCCGCACTGTTAGAAACACCTTTAGAGACTAAATTATTACAAGAACAAGCATTACTGAATCGCATTGATATACGTCGCAGTATTGCTCAATATGCAGCAGCAGAGGCGGAAATCAAACTGCAAGCGGCGAAGCAGATACCTGATATCACCCTTAGCCCAGGGTTTTTGTTCGAGTTTGGTGACAAGATTTGGTCATTAGGCTTTTCTAGCTTATTCAACTTATTACGCCCCAATACGGCACTCACTGAGGTAGCCAAACAGTTGCGAGCCATTCAAGGTGCGAAATTTAAAAACTTACAAGCAACCATCATTGCTGAAATAAGCCAAGCCCATGCAAGCTATCAGGCCGCGACACAAACCACAAAGCTGGCTAAAGAAGTGCTAACCAACCAAGCGGCACAAGAGCAAAGAATGCGAAAACAATTTAACAATGGTTTAATCGGCAAACTCGACCTCATGCAGTA
>JBLIIL010000036.1:0-19202 GCA_047634755.1 Methylophilaceae bacterium | reverse complement strand
AAACTAGCTAAAAGTAATAAAAGTAATGTGAGATTGTGTTTTGTAGAGATTATTTTTGTCACCATAATTATATTTATATGCACTTTAAGGCATAAAACAAATTTGTTCAAACCTGCCTTTCACTATTGGACCTAAAAGGAATTTACGTTGTTTTTATACAACAACTATCACCTACCTGACAGACTTCATCAATTTGTGTCAATCTATCATGTGCGTATTGGTCGCGAAACTATTTTTTGTTGATATTTATGAAAATTAATTTGAGTGAGCGCTCTACAAGTTAAAAGCCCTAGACTTTCACTATGCCCCTCCCATTGGTAACAAACAGGCTTTTTTATGTATAAACTATTTTGTGTTTTTTGATCAAGTTTATGCAAAGTGATTTTCGAGAGCGGTAGATGATGAACTGTGAGTTGAACACAGTACCAACGGATTATACGTTTGATATTTCAATCTTTATTGGCTGCACTATGGCTGCACAGTTTTATTTTTAATCATCATTGAAATTGAATAAATTTATTAACTTATTGTTTTTAATATATATTAGTGGTGCCCCAAGCCAGATTATAACTCACGACCTTCCCCTTTTGAGGGGGAAGGTTAGGATGAGGGTGGCAGTAATGTTATGCACCAAATGCAGTTCTCTTTAGCGGCATTTTTTTTCGCCTTTAGGCGAGTTACTTTCTTTTGCTTCTGCTAAAGACAGTAACCAAAGAAACACACGCCCTTTGAATACCTTGCGTTACGCAACAAAATAAGCGGCTGTATCCGTAAGGGCATCACCAACTTCGCTAGCCACTAAAGTGGCAAGTCAGTTGAGACAGAGCTCAACCTAGCGGCTTGCACAAACCGCAAATCACCGCGGGATTCAAACAGGTTCTCGTCTCAATCTTATTTTGTCTGCGCTACTCAGCCTGAGAAAGTGATTTAAGGTCAAACCCAATGTAGTAAATTGTTTTAGATTTTGTATTCAGTGCTGTAATCGTCCAAATTCTGATGGTGCTCAGCCCGCTGTAGCTGCGCCGAGCAACGGAAGTGAATAAAAAGGTTTTGTTGAGGACCTGTCCAAGAACCGTGACAGGCCGCGGGGTTTGTGGCCTGTTAGGGCAAGCTCCACAGACGTCTTGTTTGCTTAGTAGCAGCCCAGAGAAGCCGAAGACCGTGGTGTGGTATTTCGTTTTCTTCCCCCCTATTTCATTTGGACAAGCAAAACAAATAGGGTCGATGTCGCGCGAAAAGCGCCTTGGTGCATATTCCAGCTACGAGGTAGTAATAGTATTGATAAACTTGTTATCTGATTTCATAAATTGCTTGCGAGGCACTCATGCATTTATGTATCTTATTGCCTCTAATTTCAAATTCTGCTTGTGATGCGCTCATGCTGTTATATACCTTCTTGCCATCATATTTAGTAGACATTGATAACTCCTTCTTTCATATTATGAACCCATCCCACTATGCCTCAATAACGCATCCATACTAGGCTCTCTACCTCTAAACGCCACAAACGATTCCATAGCAGGTCTAGAGCCACCCTTAGCCAGTACTTCAGTCTTAAACCGACTACCAGCCTCTTTTGACAATACGCCTAGCTCTTCAAACAAGCTATAAGCATCGGCAGATAAGACTTCTGCCCATTTGTAGCTGTAGTAACCAGCTGCATAGCCACCTGCGAAGATGTGGCTAAAACTATTCGGGAAGCGGCTCCATTTTGGTGGACGTAAGACAGCGACTTCATCAAGGACTTGTTCGACGACATCTAAAGCGGATAGCTTGCCATTCGGGTCAAAGTCACCGTGTAGGCGCATGTCGAATAGTGAAAATTCGATTTGTCTGACCATTTGCATACCAGCTTGGAAGTTTTTGGCGGCGATAATTTTATCAAATAATTCACGGGGTAATGGTGCGCCAGTTTCGACGTGTGAGGTCATGTTGCTGAGTACTTCCCACTCCCAGCAGAAGTTTTCCATAAACTGACTTGGCAGCTCAACCGCATCCCATTCCACCCCTGAAATACCTGATACGCCATATTCATCCACTTGTGTAAGCATGTGGTGTAAGCCGTGTCCAAACTCATGGAACATAGTTGTCACTTCATCATGTGTGAATAAAGCTGGTTTACCGCCTACAGGTGCTGAGAAGTTGCACGTGAGGAAAGCAACAGGCAGTTCAATACCTTTTGCAGTTTTACGACGAGTAATGCAGGTATCCATCCATGCACCGCCACGTTTATTTTGGCGGGCGTATAAATCTAAATAAAAGTAAGCAATTGGATTGTTATCTTGGTCATTGATGACATAAAAGGCTGCATCGTCATGCCAAAGTGGTGTTTCAGCTTTTTGTACTTTGACGCCAAAGATGGTTTCCGTTACTTTAAATAAGCCAGCCAATACGTTATCTTCTGGGAAGTATTGTTTCACTTCTTGATCAGAAAATGCATATTTTTCTTGGCGTAATTTTTCGCCCACATAGCCAACATCCCATGCTTGCATATCATCTAAACCTAAGGATTTAGCATGCGCGGTGAGTTCTTTCATATCACGTTCTGCATAAGGCTTAGCACGTTGCGCTAAAGTGTCTAGGAACTCAGACACTTGTGCAGGTGTATCTGCCATCTTGGTGGTTAGTGACAGCTCCGCAAAGTTCTTGAAGCCTAGCATATTGGCTTCCTCTTTTTTGAGTTTGAGGATGTCGCTAATTAAGCTGGTGTTGTCCCATTCTGGTTTGCTCATCTCTGAAGCACGGGTTGAAAAAGCGCGGTATAAGGTTTCGCGTAGTGCGCAATTTTCCGCATATTGCATCACTGGCAAATAAGAAGGGTAGTGCAGGCTGAATTGATAGCCGGTTTTTCCTGCTGCTTTTGCTGCATCTGCCGCGACTTCTATGGCATCGGCAGGTAAGCCTGCCAATGCATTAACTGTCTCAACGATATGGGTAAAATCGTTGGTGTTGTCCATGATATTTTCTTCGAACTTGCTGCTAAGTTTCGACAACTGTTCAGAAACTTCTTTAAATCTCGACTTTTGGTCGGTTGGTAGCTCTGCGCCGCCTAGTTTAAAGTCGCGCACTTCATGGTTGATGATGGTTTGTTGTGTAGGTGTTAAATTCTTAAAGTCTACACTCGTTTGTATGGTTTTAAATTTCGCATATAAACGCTCATCTTGCGACAAGTCGCTACCAAAATCAGTTAACTTCTGCAAGTTATCGTTGTAAGCTTCTCGTAGTTCGGGACTATTCACCACCGAATTCATGTGCCCCACTTGACTCCAAGCACGCCCTAGCTTTTCGCTATGATCTTCTAACTTAATCGCGAAGTTCTCCCAAGTCGGTGTTTCTTGACTCGTGGCGAGTTGCTCAACCAATGTGCGAGCTTCGCTAATTAAACTGTCGATGGCGGGGCTGACATGGTCAGGTTTGATTTCGTTAAATTTTGGTAAGCCAGAAAAGTAGAGTAATGGGTTAGATGACAAAGTTGTTCCTTAAATTAAAGTTTTAATTGATTAAGCGCAGACACAATGGGTAGCGATAGGTTTCGCCCTTGATAGTAGCGATAGCGGCAATAATGCAAAAAACAATATTGGCTAGCAAAACCATTGGCAACATCATTAGGCCGATTAACACCCAAGATAAGATGGAACCGCAAACAAATATGGAAATCGCGACTGTAATTTGGAGGTTAATCGCTTCTTTGGCTTGATCAGCAAGGTAGGCATTACTCTCTTTTTTGAGTAGCCAAACAAGTAGTGCAGTAATAAATGAAAATACGTTACCAGCCAAATGGTGATGGTGGCAAGGTTTTTATCGCCGTTACTTGGGACTTTGATTACTTCTGACATGCTGATTTCCTAAGGTTGTACATTGCTTATGTGGGTACAACAAGATTAAAATTCAAGTAGCTAGCATCATGGCGTTGTTTTTCTATCGAGCTCTCGATGGCGAATAATGACTTTGTATTCGGAGTCTTGGAAATAGCGGCTTAGTTGCTCAACGAAATAAACAGAGCGATGTTGTCCACCAGTGCAGCCAATAGCGACCGTCAAATAACTGCGATTACCTTGCTCAAAACTGGATAGCCATTTTTGAACATACTGCTTCACATCCCCTAGCATATCTATTGCCATTAGTTCACTTTCAAGGAAGTTGATGACGGCAGTATCTTTGCCAGTAAGCGGGCGTAAGGCTCTATCGTAATGCGGGTTAGGGACGCTGCGGACATCAAACACAAAGTCTGCATCCAGTGGGATGCCTTCTTTGAAGCCAAAAGAGATGAACAGCAACACCATTTTTTTGTTCGTGTGTTTGGTAAATTCACGAATATGATTACGTAACGTATTGGCGCTAATGTTACTAGTATCAATCCGATGACCAAGATTGCTATAGTCAACTAATAATGCACGTTCGCTCAAGATGCTTTCGGCTAAGGTAGTTTCGCCATCACTTAGTGGGTGTTTACGTCTGGTTTCGCTAAACCGTTTAACAAGTGTATCTATTTTCGCATCTAAAAACAATACATCCACTTGATTGCCGCTCGCCATTAGCTGTTCAATAGCACTTGGGAAGGTTTCTAAGCCAGCGCTACGACAATCAATGCTGATGGCCACTTTGCTATGTTGGGCAGATTCAACATGGTGTGAGATAAGTGGCAACATGGTCGCGGGTAAATTATCAATACAATAAAAACCACTGTCTTCTAATGCGCGCAGTGCGACACTTTTACCAGAGCCTGATAGTCCTGTGAGGACGATTAAATGCACGATATTGGTTCTTTCAACCTTAAAAACTATTTGAGGAGTTAGTTTAACATTCTCTGCAGAATCTAACATTGTTGTGAAATGGTTGGTATGGCGGTATTTGTAATCACCTCAAGTGTTAAGTCTAGATGAGTTAACACTTGAGGCAGTTCTAAAAAGCCCAATATAAAAGCGGGCTAATGTCTGTTGGATTAATTAATTATTTGATGTTTGACAGCGCCATTAACTTTATGATGGTCACTATTTTTTTCTTTGTGTTTCAGCACTTGTCGGTCAAGTTTATCCGTCAGAATATCGATGGCGCTATACATGTTCCCATCACTACTTTCAGCATGTAAATCATTGCCGGGCACGTGTAGTGTTGCTTCAACCTTTTGGGCGAGCTTTTCTACGCGCAGGGTTACTTTTACATCAATCACATGATCAAAGTGATTGCTAATTTTTTCTAGTTTTGTTTCTACATATTCTCTTAAAGCTGAAGTAACTTCTAGATGGTGTCCTGTTAGTTGTAAGTTCATAATTGAGATCCTTTTGTTAAGTTTGTTCTTCAGTTTTTACTTTAATAAAACTGACTAAGTAAAAAAATATAGAACAATTTAAGTGTACACCTTTTATAGTCGAGGTAATCAATCTAGGTTGCTATTTTTATACCTTTGTTATAAAGATTTACGTAAATTCGCAGGTGGAATGTGCAGAAACTCTCTATATTTTGCAATCGTACGCCTAGCAACGACAATGCCTTGCTTAGCGAGTATTTCGCTAATTTGATTGTCAGAATATGGTTTCTTCGTGTTTTCTTCGACCACCAATTGTTTAATGAGCGCACGAATGGCGGTGGCAGAACACTCACCACCCGATTCGGTGGCAACGTGACTGCCAAAAAAGTATTTAAGCTCGAATATGCCGCGCGGGGTGAGCATATATTTATGTGTCGTGACTCTTGAAATTGTCGATTCATGCAGATCTAGTTCATCTGCAATTTCTCGTAAAACCAATGGGCGCATGGCGATTTCGCCATGCTCAAAAAAGTTGCGTTGTCTGTCGATAATGGCTTGTGATACGCTCAGAATGGTCGAGAAGCGTTGCTGAACATTTTTAATCATCCAACGCGCTTCTTGCATTTGACTTTGTAAATATTGACCTGAATTTTCGCGATTACGTTTTAAGATATCCGCATACATTTGGTTAATGCGTAACTTAGGCATGGCACCATCGTTTAATGTGGCGACCCAAATTCCTTTTACTTTTTTAACAATGACTTCATGTTGAATAAAGTGATCAGGGCTGAATTGCGCAAAGTCAGCACCCGGTCGTGGATTCTGTAATTGTATGAGTGCTTGCGCGCTCTTTAAGCTTTCTTCGCTGCAGCTAGTGAGCTTGCATAATTTATTAAAGTCTTTATTAGCAAGCACATGTAAATGTTCTTTTACGATGGTTTTGGCCAATACTAAATCAGGAATATCATCAGGTAAGACATTGAGTTGTAGCAAAATACATTCTTGTAAATTGGTTGCACCAATACCAGTGGGGTCTAAGTTTTGTACATACTTCAGTACTGTCTTTAGTTCAACAAACTCAACTTCCAGTTGTTCAGGCAGTGATTCCATGATGTCTTCTAAAGAAGATTCTAGATAGCCATTTTCATTAATACTATCGATGAGCAACAACATTAACCGTTGGTCACGCTCTGAAAATGAGAGTAGTTTTATTTGGTCTAATAAATGATCACTTAGGTTCTCTACGATCGTTTCTTGCCGCGTGAAATTGTCATCGTCATTATCATTATTATTGCTCTGTTTTGTGCCTTCATCCCAATTACTTGCGCTGCCATATTCTTCATATTCTTCATCAAAATCATTTTGTTTGAATTCGTCATCTGCTATAGGCGCTTCTGCTGTAGACTCCTGCTCGGTGCTATTATTTTCTCGGGAGTTCTCTTGATCACTGACTTCCGGATCTTTGGTGGAAGCATTGCTGTTGCTGGCTTCATCATTACTTGTTTCAGTGTTAGATGACTCTGCATTGATTACTTCATCCCCTTCATCCCCTTCGACAAGTTCCAGTAGCGGATTTTCTTGCAAAATGATTTCAAGCTCTTGATTCAGTTCAAGTGTAGAAAGTTGTAGCAAGCGTATTGATTGTTGTAACTGCGGGGTTAAAGCTAAGTTTTGCGATGTTCTGAGTTGTAAACCTTGTTTCATGATTATTTTCTAATTTAGAGTTTGAAGTCTTTGCCTAAATAGATTTCACGCACATCTTCATTGTTAACGATTTCTGCTGGGCTGCCAGATGCAAATACAGAGCCTGCATTAACAATGTAGGCACGATCACAAATGCCTAAGGTTTCGCGCACATTGTGGTCAGTTATCAATATGCCGATATTGCGGGAGGAGAGGAAACGAATGATTTTTTGGATGTCCAGCACGGCAATGGGGTCAATGCCTGCAAACGGCTCATCTAATAAGATAAAGCTAGGATTGGTTGCTAAACAACGCGCAATTTCAACACGTCGTCGTTCACCTCCAGATAAGCCGACGGCTGCATTGTTACGGATATGCAGAATATGTAAATCTTGTAAAAGCGATTCTAGTTGAGCCTGTCTTTGTGCCTCAGTTAAATTCTGTAGTTCCAGCACTGCCATAATATTTTCTGAAACGGATAACTTGCGAAAGATAGAGGGTTCTTGCGGCAAATAAGCAAGCCCCATGTTGGCACGTAAATGAATAGGCATTCTGCTCAGATTTTCACCATCCAAAGTAATGTTGCCAGCATCTAAAGGAACTAAGCCCACAATCATATAAAAACTGGTAGTTTTGCCTGCGCCGTTAGGCCCAAGCAAGCCGATGACCTCTCCACTCTTAATCTGTAGAGACATATCATGCACAACCGCACGTGATTTGTAGGACTTCTTAAGGTGTTCTACGACAAGTTCACTCATATGTTTTTCATTTTTATGGTTGGTTATTAAGCTCATCGCTTAATTTAAGTTTGTTAATCGGCACAGGTGTTTTGACGTTAGCTGGAGGTGCATCTTCCCCTTCTTCATCTTTTGGTTGAATGATGACTTTCACTCTGCCACTTGAAGGTCCAGCACTTTCAGACTTTTCCCCACCTTTGACTTCAGCGTACTCTGCATTCCCATCGTAACTAATGTAGTCGCCATACATAACATCTTCGCCTTGTTTAACCCATGCTTTTGTATATAGCTCTACTTTATCCATATGGCCATCGTATTCAATACGTTGAGCACTGCCGTACATATATTCATTTTTACCATCACTTTTTTGTTTAAATGTGGCTGGGTTACCGATGGCGGTACTAGTGCCAAAGCCGCTGGGATCTTCGAGTACGACCAGCTTGTCTGCATGCATCACCAGTGTGCCTTGCGTTAAGATGACGTTGCCTAGATAAGTACTGGTTTGTGTCGCATCGTTAACAGTCAGGCTGTCTGCTTCAAGCTCAATTGGCTTGTCTTTATCAGCGGCCTCAGCAAATACAGTTGAACTTGCGAAAAGGCTGATCAGCAATAGGGATGTGAAAAAAAAGAGCGATATTATTTCACCATTTTTTTGATATGGCTTTCTAACTAGACTCTCTACAGACGAACGATTGCTAGCAGTATGGGTCATTATTTTTTGGGTCTTTCATAGTGTGCATTGACTTTATGAAGCAGTTTGAATGTTTGTTTGTTCTTATCGTAAATCATCCCTGTTGCATGAATGATGGTTTTAGTGGCTTGTGTAAGTGTCACTGGCCTATCTGTTTTTGCTAATTCCAAGTCAGGAAAGAGGATTAGTTTGTCCGTTAGTACGCGCATTTCACCTTTGTCATCATAGGCTTCTCGAACAACAACGACATTACCCAATATTTCAACTTCCTCTCCATCACTAGAAACATTGCCATGATCACCATCAATTTTAGTATAAAGCTTATCTTTGGTGTACTGTGTAAATTTTGGTTTTTCCAAGACAGTACTATCATCATCTGGATAGTGCGTCATTTTTACCGCATTTAATATATAACTTAAGTTGCCATCCTCATCCGTTTGTTTGGTGACAAAATTTTCCATTGTGTAATCAGGGTCATGCCGTTCACTGCCGTCAATTCTAGACCCTTGCTGTTCAACTGCTTTATTAATCCAAAAAGTAATGAGCGCCATGAATCCCATTAAAATGAGTGGGAATAAAATGGTTGTACGGTTTTGCATCTTTACGGAATGCTTAGTTACTCAAAATACAGACGGGTGACCGCGTCAAAGGTATTTTGTGCTTTCATGATTAATTCGCAAACCTCTCTCACAGCGCCCTTACCAGCTTGGTTCATCGTGACATAGTGCGCGTATTCTTTAACCTGGCTTTGCGCTGTTGGGACGCTAATCGCTAGACCGCATGCTCGCATTGGCGGAATGTCGACAATATCGTCGCCCATGAATGCCGCTTCTTCTGGTTGAATATTGAGCTTTTTAATTAAATCATTAAAGGCCACTTTTTTATCTTCTACTCCTTGGTAGCAATGTTCGATTTTATTGGTCTCAGCCCTAATCGACACTACGTTAGAAGTCCGCCCAGTGATAATGGCCATTTTGACATCCGTTCTATTGAGCATTTTCATGCCTAAGCCATCATGTGCGTGGAACATTTTATATTCCTGACCATCGTCACCAATCATGAGGCCGCCGTCGGTCATAACACCATCAATATCAAAAACAATGACTTTGATTTTTTTTGCGCGGGCGATAATTGCCTGTTTTACCCCACTCAAGCTGCTTCTCTTTTCCATTAAATTAATTCTGAGTATTCACTAAATAATTTTGGCTATTAACAAGTCATGCATATTAAATGCACCGACTAGCTTGTTGTGGTCATCTGTGACCAGTAGGCCATTGATTTTATATTGCTCCATCAACTCTACGGCTTCGGCTGCTAATTTTTTTGCACTAATCGTTGTTGGATTAGCATGCATCACATCGATCACTTTTGCTGATTGTGTGTTTTCACCACTGGCAAAAACACGACGTAAATCACCATCGGTAAAAATGCCAACTAAAGTGTGTTGTTGGTCGACAATAGCGGTAAAGCCTAAGTTTTTTTGTGTCATTTCAATCAGTGCATCTGATAAGAGAGCAGTATCCATGACGTAAGGAATGGCATCCTCTATGTGCATTACATCGCTAACACGTGTGATTAAACGTCTGCCAAGATTCCCGCCTGGGTGTGATTTTGCAAAATCTTCTGCTGAAAAATCTCGACAATCTAAAACACAAACGGCAAGTGCGTCACCAAGTGCTAATACCACCGTCGTACTTGCTGTCGGAGATAGCCCTAGTGGGCATGCTTCTTGAGAGACTTCTGCACTCAGATGGACATTAGATTGCTTGGCTAAAGTAGATGTTTTTTTACCAGTAATGGCAATGACTTTTGCCCCGAGTCGTTTGATGGTTGGCAGTATATTGAGTACTTCGTCACTTTCACCCGAGTTCGATAATGCAATGACAACATCATCACCGGTAATCATACCAAGGTCGCCGTGGCTCGCTTCGGCTGGGTGCATAAAAAAGGATGGTGTACCTGTGCTTGCTAACGTAGCAGCAATTTTGCCGCCAATGTGTCCAGATTTACCGATGCCACTTACGACAACGCGGCCTTTACAATGTAGAATGAGTGAGACAGCCGCTTCGAAGTTTGAATCTAAGTTTGAAGCTAGAGCCTCAATTTCTTTTGCTTCAGTCAGCAGCACCTTACGTGCAAGCGCGAGTGATTCGCGCGTTGATACGTAGAGATGTTCAGTTTGCAGTAATTCAGTGTTCATATACAATTAGTATAAAAGGGAATCGTTGCTTAATAAAGCAAAATACACGTGGTTTGATATAAATTTGGCATAAATAAAGATAAGTAGGCACAATTTTTGCATTAAACACATGATTTGCTATGATTTGCGCAAAAAACACATTTTAGAAAGATGATCATTGTTTAATTCACTTGCCAGTATCCTTTTCGTATTAACAAGCTCGGTTTTATTTGTGGCATTTTTTCGTGCCTTGCGTTTGCCACCGATGCTGGCTTACTTCGCGGTCGGTGTTTTGTTTGGGCCTTATGCCTTTGCCTTGCTCCCGGACACAGAGTCTGGTCGTCATTTAGCTGAATTTGGGATTGTCTTTTTAATGTTTAGTATCGGTTTAGAGTTTAGCTTGCCTAAGCTGTATGCGATGCGTAAGACACTGTTTGGTTTAGGCGGTGCGCAGGTTGTGATTACCATGATGGCTGTAATGGGTGCTTGTTGGTTAGCAGGCTTCAGTTTAACGGTAGCCTTTATTGTGGCATCGGCCTTAACTATGTCTTCTACCGCGATAGTCTCTAAAATATTGATGGAACGCGTTGATTTGAACTCTCGCCATGGTCGACTCAGTATTGGTATTTTGCTGTTTCAAGATTTAGCCGTTATTCCCATTTTGGTGCTCATTCCCGCATTAAGTGCAGAATCAGCCAATTTGGCAACATTGCTTGGCTGGGCTTTTATTAAAACGGTGGTTTTATTATTTATCTTATTTAAATTTGGTAATAGCGTGATTAGCTTTTGGTTTGGTTTAGTCGCGCGGCAGCGTTCTCGTGAACTATTTGTGATGAATGTATTAATGGTGACGTTGTTATTGGCATTTGCAACTAACTTAGCTGGCCTATCCTATGCGCTAGGTGCTTTTATTGCAGGAATGTTGATTTCAGAAACGCGCTATCGCTATCAAGTGGAATCTGATATTGCCTCATTCCGCGATATTTTAATGGGTTTGTTTTTTATCAGCGTAGGCATGCTGCTGGATTTCAATTACTTGATTAATAATATTGCGTTGGTTTCGGCGTTGTTATTAACTTTTATGTTGTTTAAAGCCGTTGTGGTTGCTATTTTAGTCCGTATTTTCGGTTTCGAGGTGGGCGTTGGCATTCGGACTGGGGTCATTCTGGCGCAGGCGGGTGAGTTTGGTTTTGTGATTTTGACTTTGGCATTAGGCAGAGGCTTGATTGGCGGTGCTGAGTTGCAATTGGTGTTATCTGCCTGCCTGTTATCCATGATCATTGCGCCATTTGTGATTCAGTACAATGGCCGCATCGCGCGACGTTTAGCCAAAAGCTACATCATGAACATTAGTCGTAAAGAAGTTGAGTTGGAAGAGATTGGTAAGAAGCTAGATGGTCATGTCATCCTTTGTGGTTATGGGCGAAGTGGGCAGTACCTTGGGCGATTTTTAAAGGAAGAGCACATTCCTTTTGTTGCATTAGATATTGATCCAACCCGTGTTCATGAGGCAGCGGTCGCTGGTGAGCATGTAATGTATGGTGATGCAAGCCGAAGTGCTGTATTAGATGCGGCCGGCGCAGAACATGCAAAAGCGTTGATTATTAGTTATGCCGCAATGCGTTCTGCCATGAAGATATTACATGTTACGCGAGAAAATTATCCAAATCTACCTGTAATTGTACGCACAACGGATGAAACGCATATGGATGAGTTTAGACAGGCGGGTGCAACTGAAGTGGTGCCTGAAGTATTAGAAGGCAGCTTAATGCTAGCTTCGCATGCACTGATTATTCTTGGCGTGCCACTTAAGCGTGTTGTGAAGCGGATTCGACTTTTCCGTGAAGAGCGCTATCAAATGTTCAAAGGGTACTTTGGTGGTGTGACCGATGAAGCTGGTGAATTTGGCGATGCTAAGCAATTAAGATTGCATCCTGTGACGCTGTCTAAAAATGCTTATGTGAATAAAAGGATGTTACGCAATGTTGATTTAACTGAGTTTGATGTTGAAATACAGCATCTACGCCGCCTTAATATGCGTGCAGATATTTCACCTCGTCCTGACATTCTGTTCGGTGAAGGCGATGTGATTGTATTGCTCGGCTCGCCAGAAGGCTTGGTTGCTGCAGAAATGTATTTGCTGACAGGCAAGGCTAACTAGATGGGAGGCTGATGAAAGCCAGCTTACTTTCTTCAACTTAACTATTTCGTTGCCTGCCAATGCCCCGATTTCCCACCTTGTTTTTTTAATAATTGAATATCGCTCATGGTCATGCCGCGATCAACGGCTTTGCACATATCATAAATCGTTAGTAGGCCTACATTCACCGCAGTCAGTGCTTCCATCTCAACACCAGTTTGCCCCGTGGTTTCTGCCGTCACAGTACAGCTAATGCGGCTGTTCCTTTCATCAACCTCAAAATCAACGGTAACTTTACTCAAACTGATTGGGTGGCATAGTGGAATTAAATCAGACGTTTTTTTACTGGCTTGAATCGCCGCAATACGCGCAATACCAAGCACGTCACCTTTTTTGGCATTACCTGACAGAATGAGTGTCAATGTACTGGCTAACAAGCTGATTTTGCCCGTGGCAATGGCAATGCGTCGCGTATGCGCTTTGTCGCCAACATCGACCATATGTGCTCGGCCTTGATTGTCAAAATGCGTTAATTGTTCCAATTTATCCATTTTACTATCCTATTTATTTTGTCCCAGTTATCGATTTGATGTGAACTTGTAGCCTAAAGACATTATCATAGCAGTACTAATAAAATGACAAATTTTAAATGCTACGCTCATTATTCGTATTATTAAGTTTAGGCTTATTTGCCGCTAGCCCTGTTTTTGCTGAAAAAACATTATCTGGCAAGCCTTACACGAAGTCTACTGATCTAGACGCAATAGATCTATATACTCATTTACCAGATGATTTACATAGCAACTTGCCTGAGCTAGGAGACTATTCGCAAACCATCTTGTCAGCACAAGATGAACAACGGATTGCGGCACAGATTCTACGAGAAGTGGCTGTTAGCGATGAGGTGTTGCAAGATGTTGAAATCGAGGACTATTTGCAGATACTAGGAAATCGTTTAGCAGCAGCTAGTGATGATAAGCAACAGCCTTTTAACTTTTTTGTGGTGAAAGACCCGTCAATTAATGCATTTGCAATGCCAGGTGGCGTTATTGGTGTGCATACGGGCTTGTTTTTAGCTTCTCACTCTGAGTCCGAGTTGGCCAGTGTATTAGGCCATGAAATTGGCCATGTGACGCAACATCATTTAGCACGTATGTTAGCCAAACAAAAAACAGACACCTTTAAGAATATCGCAGGGATCGCATTGGCTTTGTTGGTTGCACGGACTAACCCAGAGCTGGCTTCAGGTGCGTTAAGTGCTTCATCTGCAGCAGGGATACAACGGCAACTAGACTATACGCGAGAGCATGAACGAGAAGCTGATAGAGTTGGCCTAAGTGTGTTGAAAAATGCAGGGTTTGACCCAAGAGGCATGCCCGCATTTTTTAAAACATTGCAGAGAGGCTCACGCTTTATAGAAGACAATGCGCCTAGCTTTCTGCGGACGCATCCCCTGACGTCTGAACGTATTTCTGATGTTGAAAACCGTGTGGTGAATATGCCATACAAACAAGTGGAATCGAGTTCGGACTATTACTTTGTTCGTGCAAAGCTACGCGCCAATCAAGGTTTAGCGCAAGTCGCTATTGATCAGTTTCAGCGCAATATTAAGGAAGGGCGCTATGCTAATGATATTGCTGAACACTATGGATTAGCGATTGCGATGTTGCGACAAAGTGATGCTGCTGGAGCCAGTGCTCAGGTGCAGTGGTTGGATGCGCATGCGGTACAAAGTGCTTTTGTGGAAAATGTAAAAGCACGGATAGCCGTTGTAGAAGATAACCCCAAAAAAGCGGCTGAGCAATATATTGCCGCATTAAAGCGGTATCCAAAAAATAGAGCACTGATTTATGGTTATGCGGAACATTTTTTGGCCATTAAGCAAACGAAAGAGATGATTACGCTTGTGAAGGAGAAACATAATTTTTATATTGCGGATCCTTATTTTTACACACTATTATCGAAAGCTTATTTGTTGGAACATAAAGATTTGTTAAGGTTTCAAGCGCAGGGCGAAGCTTATTACCGACAATATAATGTTGATAAAGCGGTTGAGCAGATGGATTTTGCGACCAAAGCGAAAGATGGTTCTTTTTATGAAAAATCAATCGTAGAAGCGCGGCTGAAAGAGCTGCGTCGATTACAAGAAATCTCAAAACCGACTAGTTAACGATAAAGAGAGATTACGTGAAACGTAGAGAATTTATAGGATTAGGTATTGCATCTGCTTTACTCATGCCAGTACGTGCCATTGCTGCCGTATGGAATACAGCGGCCTTTAATGCAACCGATATTGAAGCGGCAGAAAATGGTTTATCGATTGCGGATGAAAGCCCGAGTGATGCAATTGATATAACAGCACCGAGCCACGCAGAAAATGGTGCGATAGTGCAGGTGACTGTACATAGTCGCATTCCAAGTACAGAAGCGATTGCCATATTGGTAGAGAAAAATCCAACAGCGCTATTGGCTAATACGATGTTTAATCATGGGGCGGAGTCCAGCATAGTGACGCGGATTAAGATGGCTGAAACTTCAGATATTAAAGTCATTGTGAAGGCGGGCAATCGTTATTTTACGGCGAGTAAAAAAGTGATTGTATTGGAAAATGGCTGTGGCGGAACCAGTAGTACAAACGAACAGTTTAAGTCGAGTATTAAAATACGGGTAAAACAGTTGAAGAATAAAAATCTGGTGCAAGTCAAAGCCATTATTACTCACCCTATGCATACAGGACGCGTTAAAGATGAGACTGGCCAATTGATCCCAGCACACTTTATTCAGCACATTATGATTACGCACCTTAATCAGCCAGTAGTAACAATGCAGCTGGGCACGGGCATCTCTAAAAACCCATATTTAACCTTCCATCTGGCTGAAGCAAAGTTGGGTGATGCTATAGTCGTAGCCTGGCAGGATAATCTCGGCAATTCAGGCGAAGCTGGAACGCGCGTAATTGTATGACAGTCACATCATTCAGTGATATTTTTTTAATAAGCATCTATTTAATAAACATCTTTTGCAAATACGTATCGATAAGTTTTACTTATCGATATGATTAAAACAATCAAATTTACTAACCTTAAGCATATCTCTATAATGTATTCATGAGCTGATTCAAGCGCACGATTTAACAACCAGTATTTAACAACCAACTAAAGGAAAAAACAATGTCATTAATTAATACAGAAGTTCAACCATTTAAAGCGGATGCTTTCCACAACGGTAAATTCATTGAAGTAACAGACGAGAGTCTAAAAGGTAAATGGTCTGTTGTGATTTTTATGCCAGCTGCATTTACATTTAACTGCCCAACTGAAGTTGAAGATGCTGCGGACCACTATGCTGAGTTCCAAAAAGCAGGAGCTGAAGTGTATATCGTGACAACAGATACACATTTTTCACACAAAGTATGGCACGAGACTTCACCAGCAGTAGGTAAAGCACAGTTTCCACTAGTGGGTGATCCAACACATCAGTTAACAAATGCATTTGGCGTACATATTCCTGAAGCAGGTATGGCGCTACGTGGTACTTTTGTGATCAACCCAGAAGGTGTAATTAAAACACTAGAAATTCACGACAATGCGATTGCGCGTGACGTGAGCGAAACACTACGTAAATTAAAAGCAGCTAAATTTATTGCAGAAAATCCAAACGAGGTTTGTCCAGCTAAATGGAATGAGGGTGCTGCAACAATCACACCATCACTAGACTTAGTGGGTAAGATCTAAACTTAATTGCGTTCAATTAAGTAAAAATAATCCGCTAAGAAATAACCTTAGAGGGTGGAAAAACTGGGCGTTGTCCACAAGATGACGCCTTTTTTGTAAGCAAAATCAAGCAAAGAAACCAGTTAAAGAGAGAGATATTATGGCATTAGACGCAACAATCAAGGCACAACTACAACAGTATTTACAAATGTTACGTGAGCCTATCGTATTGGCTGAGTCACTTGATGACAGTGGGGGTGCGACAGAGATGCATAACTTGCTAGTCGAGATTGCCAGCATGTCAGACAAAGTAACACTGATGCAAGAGGATGATGCACGCAAGCCATCGTTTGCTGTTAAGCGTGGTGATGCGCATAGCAAGGCGAACCAACTAGTCGGTGTGCGATTTGCAGGTATTCCATTAGGTCATGAATTTACTTCTCTCGTATTAGCCTTGTTGCACACTGGAGGCCATCCAATGAAATTGGAGCAAGATAAGATCGACCAAATTGCAGCTATAGAAGGTGAATTTCATTTTGAGACTTATGTTTCACTCAGCTGCCATAACTGCCCAGATGTCGTGCAAGCGATGAATATGATGGCGGTCATTAATCCGAACATTACCCATGTCATGGTTGAGGGTGGTTTGTATCAAGATGAAATCAAAGAAAAGAACATTATGTCCGTACCCACCATATTCTTAAATGGTGAAATGTTTGGTGCTGGCCGTATGGAGTTAGACGAAATCTTGCCAAAAATTGATATGGGTGCATCTGCAAAAGAAGCAGAAAAGATGAATGCAAAAGCACCGTTCGATGTATTGATTGTTGGCGGCGGACCAGCGGGTGTAGCGGCTGCTATCTATGCGGCACGTAAAGGTATTCGCACAGGTATTGTCGCGGAACGTTTTGGTGGTCAAGTCATGGATACATTAGCCATAGAAAACTTGATCTCAGTGAAAGAAACTGATGGGCCAAAATTAGTGGCGGCATTAGAAGAACACGTCAAAAGTTATGACGTCGACATCATGCCATTACAAAAAGCAGCATGGCTAACCAAGCAAGAAGACGGCATGGTACAAGTCGGCTTAGACAATGGCGGTACATTGCAAAGCAAAGTTGTGATTGCAGCAACAGGTGCGCGTTGGAGAAAACTTGGTGTGCCAGGTGAAGCTGAATACCAAAACAAAGGTGTCGCCTATTGCCCGCATTGTGATGGCCCATTGTTTAAAGGTAAACATGTCGCGGTCGTTGGTGGAGGTAACTCAGGGGTCGAAGCTTCCATTGATTTAGCTGGCATTGTTGGGCATGTGACTTTGTTTCAACGAGGCGGTGCATTAAAAGCGGATGCTGTGTTGCAAGATAAATTACGGTCACTCAGTAATGTGACGATTATTTTGAATGCTGAAACTAGCGAGATTACAGGTGCTAACGATAAAGTGAATAGTTTGATTTATAAAGATAGTGTTTCTGGTGAGTTGAATACGGTTGAACTAGAAGGTGTCTTTATCCAAATTGGTTTAGTACCTAATACGGATTGGTTGCAAAATAGTGGCGTGGCATTAAGTCCATACAACGAAATTGAAACCAATAGCCATGGTGCAACCAATGTCGATGGAGTGTTTTCCGCAGGTGATGTGACGACGATTCCCTATAAGCAAATTATTATTGCCATGGGTGAAGGATCAAAGGCCGCCTTAGGGGCCTTTGATTATTTAATCAGGCAGTAAGCATGGGCACGGCAACAAGGATGAATTGTTACCGTACTTGCGATTCTATTTTAGCTATTTCGGTTTATTAGTATTGATGCCCAATAAAGTATAAGCAAGACAATGATCAATCATGCCTGTTTTCAATGGCACAACACCAATCCATGCTCATGTTGGGCCAGAGACTAATAAGACCCAAAGTATTAAAACGAGTCCTGCAAATATTCTTAATAGATGGTCAGCATCACCTACATTACGTGGCATGTCTATCTCCTCAATGGTTGACGGTTAAGGAGTTAGTATAGGGGGAAGTGAAATCGAAAATTTTGACTTGAATCAAATCAATCCGTCATTGTTTGTAGAGGTTCAGACTGTTAAGCTAATGATGGCAAGTGCCAACCATTTTAATATGAGTTGCAAGCTAATCTCTCTTAGTAGTGATGGATAGTCATTAGTTAAATGGCAGTCAAACTTAAAGCAACAGCCTCAGCTACTTTAATCCCATCGACCCCAGCTGACAAGATGCCACCAGCATAACCAGCGCCTTCTCCACAGGGGAATAAGCCTTTGGTGTTAATACTTTGCAAAGTATCATCATCACGTTTAATTCTAATCGGTGCGGATGTCCGTGTTTCAACACCAGTCAAAATGGCATCATGTAAATCAAAGCCATCAATTTTTTTAGCAAATTCAGGAATCGCTTCACGCATCGCGCTAATAGCAAATTCAGGTAAGGCATCGGCTAAGTTGGTCAGCGTCACGCCCGGTGTGTAAGAGGGCGTTACTTCACCCAATTGTGTTGAAGCTTTGTCGGCTAAGAAGTCACCAATTAATTGTCCCGGTGCATTGTAGTTACTGCCACCCATCATGTAAGCATTGCCTTCTAATTGGCGTTGTAATTCCATGCCTGCAAGTGGATGTCCTGGAAAATCTTCTTCTGGAGTAATGCCGACAACGATGCCTGCATTGGCATTACGTTCATTGCGGCTGTATTGGCTCATACCATTGGTCACGACACACTCAGGCTCGGAAGCCGCTGCAACGACTGTACCGCCGGGGCACATACAAAAGCTATACACACTACGACCGTTCTTAGCGTGGTG
>JBLIIL010000035.1:0-20596 GCA_047634755.1 Methylophilaceae bacterium | reverse complement strand
TCAGCCAGCTGTGAGTAAGTGTTTGCTAATTCAGACACCATTTGATTAAAGACAAACCAGTGTTGATTGGCTTTTGTAAAGTCGGCTAGTGTAAGCGGAGCGCATTCAGTCGAGATAAATTGCAAGTTGGCGTTTGTTGGTGCGTGTGCCAGAAAGTGTTGCACTGCACAAAAGAAATTGAGTCCAGTACCAAAGCCTGTTTCGATAATGGTAAAGGTTGGTGATCTTGATGCTAGCGTAACAAGCTGCTTGAATCGTTTGATCAGCTGGTTATGGTGAATAAACACATGATCGGTTTCCGCTAAACCGTTATCGACTGAGTAATAGACATCGTCAAAATCGAGCGAGTGAGGCTGTTGGTCATTCCATTTGAGTTTGGCAAATTGCATATTGGTGACGCCTTTTACTCCACATTAAACGAAAGGTTTGAATCGTTATTTTTATGCATTGTATAATGTTTTAATTAATTCAATCATTTATTTAAGGAAAGTCATGAGCGAACAAAAGCTAAAGTGGGGCATATTGGGTGCGGCACGTGTGAATCAACGATTGTTACCAGCGATTATGGAAGCGCCTAATTCACAGTTGGTGGCTATCGCAAGTCGTCGTGCTGGTGCGGCGAAGGAAACTTTAGACAAGTACGCTTCTGTGCCTAATTATGCTGATGTGACTTGCCATGACGATTTGGAAAGTTTAATAGCTGACGACAATGTTGAGGCTGTGTATTGCCCCATGGCAAATGAAGAGCATGCAGAATGGGCGATGAAAGCGATTAACGCGGGTAAGCATGTGTTGATTGAGAAGCCAATGACAACCAGTTTGGTTGATGTGCTTAAACTTGAATTTGCAGCTAAAGAAAACAACGTGAAAGTGATGGAAGGCTTTATGTATCGCTTTCATCCGCAGCACAACAAGCTGCACGATATGATTAATCAGGGCTTGATTGGTGATGTGCTTTCAGCGAGAGCGAGCTTTTCTTTCTTAATGAAGCCTGCGCGCATGTATCGTATTAACCGCAGCATGGCCGATGGTGGCGGTGCCTTATGGGATATTGGACCTTATGCGGTGCACGCTTTGCGCTGGTGTTTTCAAAAAAAGGGATTGCCAGTTAACCCACGGGCAGTTGTTGCGCACGCTAAATTGAATGCGCAAGGTGCAGATGTTGTCACCAGCGGTGTGTTTGATTTCGGGGAGGATGCACAAGGGCGCGCGCTCTTTGGTCATTTTGATATCAGCTTCGAGCGAAGTCGCAAAGCGGAATATGAAATTATTGGTGATAAAGGTTGGGTTAAGTGCCACAACGCTTGGGCCTATGGCACGGATGTGCCTGTAATCAGCTGGGAAACCGAAGGTGGTAAAAGTGGTGAAGAAAAGCTACCAATGAGTAATCATTTTAATTTGGAAATTGAGCACTTTAGCGATTGTGTTTTAAATGATTTGGTTCCATTACTCTCTTTTGATGACGCAAAAGGCAATTGCATGGCAATGCAAGCTGTGATTGAGTCGATTGCCGTAGAGTAGCACTGAGCAACATTGCAACCCTTTCTGCGCAGATGAAATCCAAAGTGTTGTTGACTGGGTAATTTTCCGTATTTTTACGCTTTTCCCTAAGGTAACCCTTGCTCAAAAAGGCGATTTAAGCAATAATTTACACCCTTGTGGAAAAGTGGTATTTTTTCGCACGTTTTTTAGAATTTACATATGGTTGTATGCGGTTCCGATAAAGCCATCCAACAACTATCGATTAGGAGATATCAATGGCAACACGTGCAGATCTATGCAATGCCATCCGTGCGCTAAGCATGGACGCAGTGCAAAAAGCAAAATCTGGCCACCCAGGCGCGCCTATGGGCATGGCAGAAATTGCAGAAGTAGTGTGGAATAACAACATGAAACACAACCCAAACAACGCTGACTGGGCTGATCGTGATCGCTTTGTGTTGTCTAATGGCCATGGTTCTATGTTAATCTATTCACTATTGCACCTGACAGGCTACGACTTACCAATGGAGCAGCTTGCTTCATTCCGCCAGTTGCATTCACAATGCGCTGGTCACCCTGAGTACGGTTATGCACCAGGTATTGAGACTACAACGGGGCCATTAGGCCAAGGCATCTCAAACGGTGTTGGTTTTGCTATGGCTGAGAAGTTAATGGCTAACCAATTCAACAAGCCAGGTCACCATATTGTTGACCATTACACCTATGCATTCTTAGGCGACGGTTGCATGATGGAAGGTGTATCTCACGAAGCTTGTGCTTTGGCTGGTACATGGGGTCTTGGTAAATTAGTTGCATTCTGGGATGACAATGGTATTTCTATCGATGGTCACATCGAAGGTTGGTATACAGATGATACAGTTGGTCGTTTTGAATCATACGGCTGGCACGTTGTTTCAGTTGATGGTCACGACGCTGATGCAATCCAAAAAGCAATTGACGAGTCAAAAGCAGTTACAGACAAGCCTTCATTGATTTGCTGTAAAACAATAATTGGTAAAGGCTCACCAAACAAATCTGGTTCACACGATTGTCATGGTGCTGCATTAGGTGATGACGAAGTTGCTTTAGTCCGTAAAGAAATCAACTGGCCACATGCCCCATTCGTTATCCCTGATGACGTTTATGAAGGTTGGAATCAAAAAGATAAAGGCGCTGCTAGAGAAGCTGCTTGGAACGACAAGTTCGCTGCTTACGCTGCTGCATTCCCAGCTGAAGCTAAAGAATTCACACGCCGTATGGCAGGTGAGTTACCAACTGACTGGAAATCTGTAACAGACAAAATTATTGCTGAAACAAATGAAAAAGCTGAAAAAGTGGCAACACGTAAAGCTTCTCAAAATGCAATTACTGCACTTGCACCAGAGTTGCCTGAGTTCTTAGGTGGCTCTGCTGATTTAACAGGTTCAAACCTAACTGCTGCACCTAGCTTCAAACACGTCAGTGGTAAAGAGCCCGGTAACTACATCTCATACGGTGTACGTGAGTTCGGTATGGCTGCGATCATGAACGGTATTGCATTGCACGGTGGTTTCTTACCATTCGGCGGTACATTCCACATGTTCACTGACTACATGAAGAGCGGCATGCGTATGGCTGCGTTGATGCATCAACGTGTTGTTTATGTCTTAACACATGACTCTATTGGCCAAGGTGAAGACGGTCCTACACATCAACCTGTAGAAAACACATCTGGCCTACGTTACATCCCTAATATGGATGTATGGCGTCCAGCTGACTCAACTGAAACAACAATCGCTTGGGTTGCTGCTGCAGAGCGTAACGATGGCCCTTCTAGCTTAGTATTAAGTCGTCAAGGCGTGCCTGGTAACAAGCATGACGTTAAAGACTTCGACTTAGTACGTAAAGGTGGTTATGTATTCTCTGATACTGCAAACGCGGATGTAATCATCATAGCTAACGGTTCTGAGTTAAGTCTAGCTGTTGACGCGGCTGCTGAATTAACAGCTACTGGTACGAAAGTACGTGTGGTTTCAATGCCATCTACTAACGTATTTGATCGTCAAGACAAAGCTTATCAAGATAGTGTATTAACACCTGGTGTTAAGCGTGTTGCTGTTGAAGCTGCTCACCCAGATTTCTGGCGTAAGTATGTTGGTTTAGACGGTGCTGTTGTTGGTATCGATACATTCGGTGAATCAGCGCCTGGTGGCGAAGTGATGAAACACTTCGGCTTCACAGTTGAGAATGTAGTGAAAACAATTAAATCAGTACTTTAATTGCTAAGTAGTTGATATAACTTAAAGGGGCCTCTATATGAGGCCCCTTTTTTGGTAAAATTAAAGTGTTAAAAGACAACAGTGATTAAGGGGATATATGGCTATTCGAATTGGAATTAATGGGTTTGGTCGAATTGGTCGCATGGTATTACGTGCGGTTGTTCAAGAGGCTGAATTTAATGATGTTGAGGTGGTTGCGATTAACTGCTCATATGACACGGCTTATATGGCTTATATGTTGCAGTATGATTCTGTGCATGGTCGTTTTAAGGTTGATGTGAATACCGATAATGATTCATTTGTTGTGGATGGTAAAAAGATTCAAATTACAGCAGAACGTGACCCTTCAAAAATTGATTGGGCAGCAGCGAATGTTGAAGTTGTTGTTGAATCAACAGGCGTGTTTCTAACACAAGAAACTTGTCAGGCACATATTGATGGTGGCGCGAAAAAAGTAGTGCAATCAGCACCAGGTAAAGACGATACGCCAATGTACGTGTACGGTGTTAACCATGAGGAATACAAGGGTCAAGCCATTGTTTCAGCTGCTTCTTGTACGACGAATGCTTTGGCGCCTCTGGCTAAGGTGCTGCAAGATAACTTCGGTATTAAGCGTGGGTTAATGACGACAGTACACGCGGCAACGGCTTCACAACAAACCGTTGATGGCACATCTAAGAAAGATTGGCGTGGCGGACGTAGTGTGTTTGAAAACATCATCCCATCTAGCACAGGTGCTGCTAAAGCGGTGGGTAAAGTCATTCCAGCGTTGAATAAGAAGTTAACTGGCATGTCAATGCGTGTACCCTCAGCCGATGTGTCTGTGGTTGATTTAACCGTAGAGCTTGAAAAAGAAACGACTTATGATGCTATTTGTGAAGCAATGAAAAAAGCCTCAGAAGTGGGCCCATTAAAAGGTGCGCTTGGTTATACCAATCAAAAAGTAGTCTCAACAGACTTTAGAGGCTACCCAGCAGGCGGTGTTTTTGATGCAGATGCCGGCATTATGTTAGACAGTACTTTTGTGAAAGTGGTTGGCTGGTATGACAATGAGTATGGTTACACATGCAACATGCTGCGTTTAGTTCAGCACGTTGCTTAAATAGTAATAGCTTAAATATAATAGTGACAGTGAAGGTAGAAGATGCAGTTTATTAAAATGACAGATTTAGACTTAAAAGGTAAACGTGTATTTATACGCGCTGATTTAAATGTGCCAGTATCAGATGGTAAAGTAACTTCTGATGCACGTATTACTGCTTCTATGACAACCATTGAGTATGCGCTTAAAGCGGGTGCAAAGGTCATGGTGACGTCTCATTTTGGCCGGCCTGAAGAAGGTGTTTATTCCGAAGAAAATTCGTTACAACCTGTTGCTGATGTGATGTCAGAAAAGCTTGGTCAGCCAGTTCGTTTGGTTAAAAACTGGTTAAGTGATGATGCGCCAGCGGGTAGTTTAACCACCGAAGATGGACAGTTGATATTGCTAGAGAATTGTCGCTTTAATGTGGGCGAAAAAAAGAATGATGATGGTCTTTCTAAAAAATACGCTGACTTATGTGATGTCTTTGTCATGGATGCTTTTGGTACGGCACATCGTGCGCAAGCGAGCACACATGGTATTGCTAAATACGCACCAGTGGCTTGTGCAGGCATCTTGTTAGCGCAAGAGTTAGAAGCGTTAACAAAAGCATTGCTAAATCCAGCACGTCCGATGGTCGCAATTGTCGGCGGCAGTAAGGTCTCGACTAAGTTGACTCTATTAGAAAGCTTGTCTGAAAAGGTTGACCAAATGGTCGTTGGTGGAGGTATTGGTAACACCTTCCTAAAAGCCTCTGATTTAGAAGTTGGACACTCGCTTTGTGAAGATGATTTAGTGCTCACTGCAAGTGCGCTCATTGCAAAAATGGCACAACGTGGTGCAGCAGTGCCGATTGCAAAAGACGTCGTATGTGGCAAAAAGTTTGATGTAAATGAGGTTGCTGTCCTTAAAGATGCAACGGATGTTGCAACAGATGATATGATTTTTGATATCGGACCAAAGTCTGCCGACGAGATTGCTGAGATTATTATGAACGCAGGTACGGTGGTTTGGAATGGCCCTGTAGGCGTATTTGAATTTGATCAGTTTGGTGGAGGTACTAAGACGATTGCTAAAGCCATCGCAAGGACCAAAGCCTTTACTCTGGCGGGTGGTGGCGACACGATAGCCGCGATTCAGAAGTATGATATTTTTGATGATGTGAGTTATATCTCGACTGCTGGCGGTGCTTTCTTAGAGTTTTTAGAAGGTAAGAAATTACCTGCCGTTGAAATATTAGAGTCACGTAGCTAAGGTTGAATGCTACCTATTATTGTGTTTTGTAATGGGTCTATTTGAGTGATTTAACAGCCCTTTTTAGAGCTGTTTTTATGGCTAGCACTAAAATTGCTTATATTCATGTATCAATACTGATGTAATAGCCCTGTATTAACCCGATTCTTAAATCTACCAAGGTGTCCTTTGACCATACGCAGAACCAAAATAGTGGCTACACTTGGCCCCTCATCCTCAAGTGAAGAAATGCTTGCACGTCTCATTGCAGCAGGCGTTAATGTGGTCAGGCTGAATTTTTCACATGGGACCGCTGAGGAACATATTGCAAGAGCCAATATTGTGCGCAGTATTGCGGCTAAACTCAATCGGCCTATTGGTGTGCTATGTGATTTACAGGGTCCTAAAATCCGAATTGGAGAATTTTCTGACGGCAAAATCACTTTAAAGATCGGTGACTTGTTTATGTTGGATGCTAACTGTGCGCTTGGTGACCAAGATCAAGTCGGTCTAGATTACAAAGAGCTGCCAAATGAAGTTGAAGATGGTACGGTGCTATTGCTAGATGATGGCCGCATTACCATGCAGGTTGATCGTGTGAGTGGTAGCAAGATTTATTGTGTTGTGATAGCGGGTGGTGTGCTGTCTAATAATAAAGGCATTAATAAGCAAGGCGGGGGCTTAAGTGCTGAAGCCTTGACTGAAAAAGATAGAGAAGATATTAAAACGGCTGTGGCATTGGAAGCTGATTACGTGGCTGTTTCATTTCCACGTGAGGCGGCTGATATTGAGTTAGCTAGAAAGTTAGTGACTGAAGCTGGTGGAACTGCTGGGATTATCGCTAAAATTGAACGCGCAGAAGCGATAGATGCGGCGGAGGAGATTCTCTTAGTATCTGATGGCATTATGGTGGCACGCGGTGATTTAGGTGTTGAAGTCGGTGATGCGGCAGTACCTGGCTTGCAAAAGCGTTTAATCAATTTGGCGTGGATTCATCATAAGCCGGTGATTACGGCAACGCAGATGATGGAGTCGATGATTCACAGCCCTATTCCAACAAGAGCTGAAGTGTCTGATGTGGCTAATGCTATTTTGGATGGCACGGATGCGGTGATGCTTTCTGCAGAAACGGCGGCAGGTCAATACCCATTGGAAACCATTGAAGCAGTACACCGTGTCGCGGTAGCCGCAGAAAAGGAATACTTTACTCGGTTTGATTCTAGAGTGAGTCGGAGTGAGTTTAATAAGAGTGATGAGTCAATTGCCATGGCGACTATTTATATCGCACAACGCCTTAAAGTAAGGGCGATAGCAACATTGACGCAATCAGGAAATACCGTACATTGGCTCGCGCAGAAAAATAATATGGCGCTGATTTATGCCTTGTCACCGAACCGTGTAGCACGTAGAAAATTGACGCTTTACCGTAGTGTCTTCCCTTACCCGATTGATCAGAAAGGTAAAGATAGAGATGAAATCTTGCGAGAAATGCAAGATATTCTACTAAAAGAAGCAGTTGTTGAAAATGGTGATCGTGTCATCTTAACCTTCGGTGAACCGATTGGAAATCCAGGTGGAACTAATACAATGAAAATTGTCACCATAGGTCAGAATATTAAAAGTTGATTGTTAAGACAACCATGCTGCATGACATTATAATGTCAGGTCAATTTAACGTTTTTTTTTGCTATGTCTAAGACTCCTTTGCTTCAAACCAATATCTCAAGTTTACAACGCTTGCATCAGGGCAAGGTGCGCGACATCTATGCCGTCGATGATAAAACCATGCTGCTCGTTAGTAGTGATCGTTTGTCAGCTTTTGATGTGATATTGCCGACAGCAATTGAAAATAAGGGGGCTATGTTGACGCAAATGGCGAACTTCTGGTTTGAGAAGCTTAAGCACGTGGTGCCAAATCATTTGACGGGAATAGACCCAGATACTGTTGTGACAGCCCCTGCGGAAAAAGCACAACTAGGCAGTCGAGCCGTTGTGGTTAAGAAGCTAACCCCATTGCCAATTGAGGCGATTGTACGTGGTTATATTATTGGTAGTGGTTGGAAAGAATATCAAGCCAAAGGCACGGTTTGTGACATTCCATTGCCAGTAGGTTTGCGGATTGCTGATAAATTAGCTGAGCCTTTGTTTACTCCCTCGAGTAAAGCTGATGCCGGTGGGCATGATGAGAATATTAGTGTCGCTGAAGTAGAGAAGCTAATCGGTAAAGACATGGCTGCGCAGGTGGCTAAGGTTGCTATTCAGCTTTATACCGAGGCAGCTAAATACGCTCTAACAAAGGGTATTATTATCGCTGATACTAAGTTTGAATTTGGTTTGGATGAGCAAGGCGTGTTGCATGTCATGGATGAAGTGTTGACGCCAGATTCATCACGTTTTTGGCCATTAGACAGTTATCAAGCAGGCAGTAATCCACCGAGTTACGATAAGCAGTTTGTTCGTGACTGGTTGGAAAGTAGCGGCTGGGATAAAACAGCACCAGGACCTGAGTTGCCAGCAGATGTCGCGAAAAAGACCAGTGAGAAATATATGGAAGTGTATACAAAGCTGACAGGGAATACACTAATTTAGGCGATGTTCAAGCAATTCAAAAGCTTTGCAAAACAGGTTAAGCAAGAGCTTGTACTTTATCGGCTGGTCCCCAAACATACAGATACGCCTTGGTTAGCGAAACTTTGTTTAGTTTCGCCATTGGTTATTTGTTATTGCCATTTGATTTAATTCCAGACTTCGTTCCCATAATTGGTAAACTGGATGATTTGGTGATTGTGCCATTTTTGGTCTACGTCGCACTCAAGCTAACGCCGAATTCCGTCATTGAAAGCTGTCGACAACAAATAAATTAATGGTGTTTGTAATGCTTTTGTTACAAGCTCTTGTTATAATGCGCACCTCAAAAATATTGAAAGTGATGTTATGTCATTGAACTTAGTGCCTTCAGGCAAGGATTTGCCTAACGATTTTAATGTCATCATTGAAATCCCAGCAAATGGTGACCCTGTTAAGTATGAAGTTGATAAAGATAGTGGATCACTATTTGTTGATCGCTTTATGGGTACTTCTATGCAATACCCATGTAACTACGGTTACATCCCGCACACATTAGGTGGCGATGGCGATCCAGTTGATATTTTAGTGGTTACACCAGTCCCATTGTTGCCAGGTGTGGTTGTTCGCTGCCGTGCACTTGGTATGTTAAACATGCAAGATGAAGCAGGCGATGATGCAAAAGTGTTGGCGGTGCCAATTGAAAAAGTATGCCCGTTATATGCCTTCCAAAAGTCTTATAAAGATGTTTCCCCTTGGCGTTTAGAAATGATTGCTCACTTCTTTGAACATTACAAAGATTTGGACAAAGGTAAATGGGTTAAGATTTTAGGTTGGGAAGATATTGACGCTGCACATAAAGAAATTATGGATGGTGTTGATCGTTATAATTCTGCAAAAGTAAAACCTGCTTTCTAAAAGCATTTCCAAGCAATAAAAAAGCGCGGTTATCCGCGCTTTTTTATTGTCTATTGATGGTTCAGTTTTATGCTATCGCCACACCAAATAAATGACCGATGATGGCTGTTGCGGTCATCGCTAGTAGACCCCAGAAGGTCACTCTTGCAATACCGATATAAACATTAGCACCGCCGACTTTTGCTGCGATTGCACCTAATAGTGAGAGAGACAGTAAAGAGGCCATGCCGACAATGAACTCTGTTTTTTCAGAAGCAGTAAAGACCGCGACTAATAACGGTAATGCAGCACCAAGCGTGAAAGCGAGACCTGAAGTCAATGCTGCCTGTAGCGGCTTGGCACTTGATAGGTCAGTAAAGCCTAATTCATCACGAGCATGCGCACCTAATGCATCATGTTTCATTAACTGTGTTGCCACTTGCTGTGCTAGCTCAGGTACTAAGCCGCGATCGATATAAATATGGGTGAGCTCTTTTAGCTCACTTTCATGATTGGTTGCTATCGCATGGCTTTCAATGGCTAAATCAGCTGCTTCGATATCCGCTTGAGAGCTGACAGAAACATACTCACCCGCAGCCATCGACATGGCGCCAGCAATTAATCCAGCAACACCCGTTAACAATATTGTTTCATGGGATGCATTTGCCGCTGCGACACCGATGACAAGGCTGGCGGTAGAAATAATGCCATCGTTAGCGCCTAATACTGCAGCACGTAGCCAATTTGAATGCTGCGAACGATGGCGGTGCTTATCTGTATGTCTCAATCTGCTACCTTATATTAATGGTTACTTGAAATTATCATTACTCTCTTTTTTCCCAGTGAACATGGCTTTAACTAATTTTTCTTTATCCACAATGCTCGGCATAATAATGCCACCAATATGTAAAGATACAAGTAGCAGGGTTAGATTAACAAAGGTTTCGTGTATTTCTTCCCAGAATTCTTCATCTTCTTCATTGACGGTGTGCTGTTAGCTTGCCATTTCTGAGGATGAAGCCATTGCTTGTTTAATACCAACTTGGACAATAACAGAAAAAGGCCCTTTGTTTTCTTCAACTTCGTAAAACAAATTGAAATGATGCCAGCTACTGTGTAACCAGCCCATATATGCTGTGTCATTAAGTCATCTTCAGTAAAGTAAGCGGTGAATAAAGCAATCACCAGCCCCCAGTGCTCAATGCGAACCAATGGATCCCATACCGTTACCTTTTTTGTTGACGTCATATTGACCTCCTTTAATCACTACATTAATGGTGCATTTTTTGTGTGAAAGTGAATTCAACTGAATTCGACAAGGTGCATTTTGGGATAAACTAAACATCGGCACATCCGCCAAATGACTTAAGCCACGATTAATATGATGAATACAAGTAAACGAGATGAGAAATAACAGCTCAGCCAATGGGCTGTTGCCATTTGTAGTGTGATTTTCACACTCTTCACTGCTGATATTTGGGGGATTATCAAGATGGGATTGCTTGGGGGCATATTATTGTTGAAGTGTTGATACTCATCACTTCTCAGCTAGAAATCGTTTATTTTGGTTGGTTTTACTACACGATACAATCAAAAATCAAGCTGTTAGAGTTTGATTTGAGTGAAACTAATCAACAAGCACAGCAGTGGCGCGATGCTAATAGGGAGTTGGTTGCAGGTTTGTTAAAACAGATTCTTAAACAATTTAATCCCTGGGAAATGACGCAGGCTGAAATTTAGGTTGGCATGTTAATACTGAAAGGATTGAGCAATCAAGAAATTGCAAACGTAAGAGCAATAAGCGCGGGTTGTTTATCGCTAGTCTGGACTGACTGGCCGTTCAGAACTTTCAGCTTTTTCCCTGAAGGATTTGCTGCCACCGCATGGAGGTGTGTGAGTGGACAATAAAAAACCAGCGACAAGCGCTGGTTTTTAGAATTAAGCTAAAGATTGATTTAGCCTAATAGCGGCGTGCCTAGTAAAGGCACAATTAATAGCGCCACGATATTCATAATTTTAATTAATGGATTAATCGCAGGTCCAGCAGTATCTTTATATGGATCACCTACTGTGTCGCCAGTCACTGCTGCTTTATGCGCGACAGAACCTTTACCACCATGGTTGCCATCTTCGATATATTTCTTAGCATTATCCCAAGCACCACCACCAGTACACATAGAAATGGCGAGAAATAAGCCGGTAATAATGGTGCCCATTAGCATACCACCCAGTGCCACAGGGCCAAGGATTAAGCCGACTGCAATTGGCACCGCAATTGGTAGTAATGATGGCAGCATCATTTCTTTAATGGCTGCTGTCGTCAGCATATCAACTGCTTTACCGTACTCTGGCTTGCCAGTACCCTCCATAATGCCTTTGATCTCACGGAACTGACGGCGCACTTCCTCAACAACAGCACCTGCAGCACGGCCAACCGCTTCCATGGCCATCGCAGCAAACAAGAAAGGAATTAAGCCACCAATGAATAAACCAATAATGACCATTGGATCACTTAAGTCAAAACTAGCGACGATACCTTGTGCATCTAATTTGTGTGTGTAATCAGCAAATAAGACCAGTGCAGCCAAACCAGCAGAACCAATGGCGTAACCTTTAGTCACGGCTTTGGTTGTATTGCCTACAGCATCTAATGGATCAGTCACATCACGGACGCTACTTGGTAAGTCTGCCATTTCAGCAATACCACCAGCATTGTCTGTAATTGGACCGTAAGCATCTAGTGCAACAATAATGCCCGCCATGCTCAACATAGCAGTTGCTGCAATGGCGATGCCATATAAGCCAGCCAATGCAAATGAAGCCCAAATAGCAAGGCAAACAGAAAGAACAGGCCAAGCAGTTGATTTCATTGATACGCCAATACCTGCAATGATGTTAGTTGCATCGCCAGTGCTAGAAGCTTGTGCAATATGCTTAACAGGTGCGTATTCTGTCCCTGTGTAGTATTCAGTAATCCAAACCAGTAAGCCTGTTAATACTAAACCAACGGCACAAGTGCCAAATAAGGCATTAGCTGAATAAGCATCACCTGCTGTCGTCGTAATCCCGCCAGGGAAGACTTGCATTGTGACGAAGTAAAATGCGCCTAGAGATAGTAATCCAGCAACGGCTAAGCCTCTATATAAAGCAGGCATCACATTTTTCATGTCTGGCGTTGCCTTAACAAAGAAGCAGCCAATAATGGAGGCAACGATAGATACTGCACCTAATAGGATTGGATAAATAATCCCGTTTGAACCTGCTGTGACCATTAGATGACCTAATAACATGGTAGCAATCAATGTCACCGCATAGGTTTCAAATAAATCAGCAGCCATACCAGCGCAATCACCAACATTATCACCTACATTATCAGCAATCACAGCTGGATTTCTAGGGTCATCTTCTGGGATGCCAGCTTCTACTTTACCTACTAAGTCAGCGCCAACATCTGCACCTTTAGTGAAGATACCGCCTCCAAGCCGTGCAAAAATAGAAATAAGAGAAGAACCAAATGCCAAGCCAATGAGTGGGTTCAAGCTTTCTGCATTTTCAGCACCTAAGTACCAATAGAAACCTGCAACGCCTAACAAGCCTAAACCAACGACTAACATGCCTGTAATGGCACCACCTTTAAACGCGACATCAAATGCGGGCACAATGCCCTTGGTTGCTGCTTGTGCGGTACGAACATTGGCTTTCACTGAAACGTTCATACCAATAAAGCCACACGCACCAGATAAAACAGCGCCGATGACAAAACCAATGGCCGTTGTGGTGTCTAGCAAGAAAACAATGGCAACGGTTAGCACGACGCCGACAATGGCAATTGCTTTATATTGCCGTGCTAGGTAAGCAGCAGCCCCTTGTTGAATCGCCTCTGCAATTTCTTGCATGCGGGCATTGCCTGCGGGTAGACTCGAAATCCATTTACTCATTACCAAACCATATAGCACTGCTAAAACTGCGGCAGCTATGGCGATGATTAATTCAACTGACATAACTTCTCCTAATGTTTTTGATGCATCTTAACTATAATTATTTTTAACTTAAAATCGTGCAAAAGCCGCTGCAAAATGTAAATGATTTGTAACGACTGAGGCATTATGGCACTAATTCTGAAATGGAACAAGACTTTGGCTTGGGTGTGAGGTTTGACTATATTTTCATATAAATCAATATGTTATAATTTATTTTTTGGTAAAATTACTTTTTATGGTGCCGGAGATACATCGTGCCGATATTAGGCGTTGTCAGCTAACTGGTTCAGTTTGTCGGCGAGAGATGAGTCGCCAAGGTCTTTGGCCAATTTTCTTAGTGTTGTAGCTGCACTACTAGAAAGTGTGCGAGGTTCATGGGTTACCTGTTTTTGTTGAGATTTTACTTGCACTTTTACCTTAATTCCAGTAAGTTTATAGTCCTTGTAAATAGTGTCTTCTTTTTGCAAATTTTGTAATTGAGTCAATAAGCTAGCGTTAGTTAATTTTATTTTTGTCGCCACACCACTATTGTGAGCGTAAATTGTTAGCAGCCCGTTCTTTAAGCTGCTTGCGCAACTAGATTGACTGATGGCGCCTGGTGCAATGGCTTGCCAAAATTGTTGAAGATTGAGATGTGCGTCTGCCTGAGCAACTAATCGATTAAATTGGTTTTCAGAATCGCTTTTGTTTTTTTTAATCAAAGAATTTATTTTTTGCATAAGTTTATTTTAAAGAGTATTGAATTAATATACGATGAATATTATCCTAATTTCTAATAACCTGGCAAAGCCTAGAACATTGTCAGGTTTTCATGTGATGGCGCTTTTAGTCGCTTTTGTTGCGCTTTCCAGTCTTATTACTGTTGTGCTTATATCTGAAAAAAACAATATCAAGCGCAAAGTTGTTGAAGTAATGTCTCCAGCGCAATTAGAAAAATCGATTAACTCCTCTCAAATGCATTTAGATGCTTACGCTAAACAAATTGGCGAGTTACAGGCACGTATTATGCGCTTGGATGCACAAAACAAACGATTGGTTAAATTGGCAGGGGTTGAAACTGATAAAAAGGTTGCTAAAAAAGCTAAAGATATTGACTTGAAATCAATCGACACTTTCAGTGCTTTAGGTGTTGGCGGACCATTGGTTAATCCAACGCCAATTACAGAGCCTGATTTGAAAGCGGCTATTGCTGAGCTGGCAACTGCTGTTGGTCATCGTGATGAGTATATGAATTTTGTCGAAGCAGACGTATTGCAAAGTAGTGTGCTTAAAGAAATGTTGCCGAATGTTAATCCTGTGGCGTCTGCTTATCATTCATCTAGCTATGGCTGGCGCATTGATCCGATTCGAGGCAGTAAAGCCTTTCATGAAGGCTTAGACTTTCCTGCACCTAGTGGAACTAAAATTTTTGCCGCAGGCGATGGTATTGTGACTTCTTCAGAGCGAACCCATGATTATGGCAATCTTGTGAAAGTGAATCATGGTTCTGGGTTAGAAACGCGTTATGCACATGCTTCAAAACGACTAGTTAAAAATGGTGACCGCGTGTTTAAAGGTCAAGTGATTGCACTAGTCGGTAGTACGGGACGTTCTACTGGCCCACATCTGCATTATGAAATTCGTTTAAATGGTAGTGCATTAGACCCAAGAAAATATATAAGAAACTAATCAAAATTAGTTGTGATTGCACTTGAATTGCAAAATAACATCCCCAGCTTAACTAAAATAAAATCTAACTTTTAAGGTTTCCGCACGTTCGGAAAATCGGTGTCATTTAATGTTATCTAAGATGTTCAGAAAAATAGTTGGCAGTCGTAACGATCGACTAGTCAAAAACTATACGCAAATTGCTAAAAAAATCAGTGAATTAGAGCCTAGTATGCAAGCCATGTCAGATGACGAGTTGCGTGCAAAGACGGCAGAGTTTAAGCAACGTTTTAGTGATGGAGAATCATTAGACAGTTTATTGCAAGAGGCTTTTGCTGTTGTGCGTGAGGGTGGTGTACGTGCATTAGGTATGCGTCACTTTGATGTGCAGTTGATTGGTGGCATGGTGCTAAACGCAGGAAAAATTGCTGAGATGCGCACGGGTGAAGGTAAAACTTTGGTGGCGACTTTGCCTGTGTACTTAAATGCGTTGGCAGGTAAGGGTGTGCATGTTGTCACAGTAAATGATTACTTGGCTAAACGTGATGCAGAGTGGATGGCGAAGTTATATAACTTTTTGGGTCTAACAGTCGGCATTAACTTGTCGCAAATACCGCCTGACGAAAAGCAAGCCGCTTACGCTGCCGATATTACTTACGGCACCAATAATGAATTTGGTTTTGATTACCTACGTGACAACATGGTACACAGTGCCGAGCAGCGGACACAACGTAGCTTAAGCTATGCGCTAGTTGATGAAGTTGATTCAATTTTAATTGATGAGTCGCGCACGCCATTGATTATTTCGGGCCAAGCTGAAGGAGATGCTGAGGAATATATCAAAATTAATGCAGTGGCTAAAAGACTAGTTAAGCAAGAAACTGAAGAGGGCGAGGGCGATTTCTGGGTTGATGAAAAAGGGCAGTCAGTTAATTTTTCAGAAGCTGGACATGAGCATGCTGAAGCTTATTTAGAAGAAGCTGAGTTGTTGCCAGCAGACTCAAGCTTGTATGAGTCAGGTAACATTAGTTTGGTCCATCATTTAAACGCAGCATTACGTGCCATTAACTTATTCCATCTGGATCAGCATTATGTCGTTCGTGATGGTGAGATTGTTATTGTGGATGAATTCTCTGGACGTATGATGCCAGGCCGTCGTTGGTCAGATGGTTTGCATCAAGCGGTTGAAGCTAAAGAAGGTGTTGAAATTCAAAAAGAGAATCAAACACTGGCTTCTATTACCTTCCAAAACTATTTCCGTATGTATGAGAAATTAAGTGGTATGACCGGTACTGCTGATACAGAAGCTTACGAGTTTAATCAGATTTATGGTCTAGAAACCGTTGTGATTCCGACGCACCGTCCAATGCAACGTAAAGATGCCATGGATAAGGTCTATCGTACTGCCACAGAGAAGTATGATGCGGTGATTGAAGATATTAAAGATTGTCAGAAACGTGGGCAACCAGTATTAGTCGGCACGACTTCGATTGAGAATTCGGAAATTATTTCAAAAGCGCTCACAAAGGCTAAATTAGATCATCAAGTGTTAAATGCGAAACAACATGAGCGTGAAGCGCATATTATTACGCAAGCAGGTCAGCCTGGCATGATTACCATTGCAACCAATATGGCTGGTCGTGGTACCGATATTGTTTTAGGTGGTAATTCTGAGCCAGAAATTCTCGTGGTGGAAGCCGATGAAAAATTATCGGATGCACAAAAAACAACGAAGATAGCTAAGATTAAAGCCAATGCAGAAAAATTACATGAGCAAGTGCTCGTAGCAGGCGGTTTGCATATTATCGGAACAGAACGACATGAATCACGTCGTGTTGATAATCAGCTACGGGGTCGTTCAGGTCGTCAAGGTGATCCTGGTTCAAGTCGTTTTTACTTGTGTCTAGAAGATCAACTATTACGTATTTTCTCTGGCGATCGTGTGGCGGCTATTATGGAACGCCTAAAAATGCCAGAAGGTGAAGCGATTGAACATTCTATGGTGACGCGTGCTATTGAAAATGCACAGCGCAAAGTTGAGGGACGTAACTTTGATATGCGTAAGCAATTATTAGAGTTTGATGATGTTTCTAATGATCAGCGTAAAGTGATTTATGAGCAACGTAATGAGTTATTAGAGGCGACAGAAGTTGGCGAGACAATAACGGCAATGCGTTATGATGTTTTATCAGATTTAATCTCGACGTATGTTCCACCAGGCAGCATTGAAGAACTATGGGAAATCCCTGAGCTTGAGAATGCGATTGAAGCAGAAACAGGTTTGGAATTGCCAATTGTACAATGGCTAGAAGAGAATCCAGACTTGCATGAAGAAACATTGCAGGAACGTGTAATCGCTGCCGCAGATGCATCTTATGCAGAAAAAGAAGTGCTGGCAAGTGTTGAAAATATGCGCCAATTCGAACGTTCAGTTATGCTGCAAAGTGTTGATAACCATTGGCGTGAGCATTTGTCTGCTTTAGATCATTTGCGTCAAGGTATTCATTTACGTTCATATGCGCAAAAAAATCCCAAGCAAGAATATAAACGTGAAGCGTTTGAATTATTCGAAGGTTTATTGAATACGATTAAATCTGAAGTCACTAAAGTCACGATGTTGGTGCAGATTAAAACGCAAGAAGACGTGAGTGCTGTTGAGCCACCAGAAGGTGTTGGAAATGTGCAATATCAACATGCCGACTATGATGAGGCGTTAGAGGGTGAAAATGCCGCAGAAGCTGCGCAACCTGTGGTGCGAGAAGGGATTAAAGTTGGCCGTAATGACCCTTGTCCATGTGGCTCTGGTAAAAAGTATAAACTATGTCACGGTGCGCTGACCTAGGTCAGTGTAAATAACCAATGGATGAAGTGAATGGGAATGAGGAAGTGCAATCACCTTGTATTGGGGTATGCGCCGTCGATGATGGTAACCAACTTTGCCAAGGTTGTTATCGAACATTAGATGAAATCCAAGGTTGGTGGGATTTAGATAATGCACAAAAGGCAATAGTGGTAGAAAATGCTAACCAACGCGCCACTGCATTATTTGATTGAAATGGTCGAATAACCGCTCAATAAAAAACCAGCCTAGGCTGGTTTTTTATTGTCTTCATTTAGTCTTAGCGCTCAATAGGCACGATTGTTTTGCCAATAGGAAGCACAGCTAACTCCGCCAGCTTTAGGTGCTGCAAGCCAAATGGAATGCCGATAATCGTAATGAAGCAGGCCAATGAAGAAATCAAGTGGCCAATCGCCAGCCACCAGCCAGCTAAGACAAACCAAATTACATTACCGAAAATGCCTAGCACGCCTGTGCCAACATCTTCTTTTTGAGATACTTCATTGCGAGCAACCGCTTTTTTACCGAAAGGGGAAAATGAAAATTTACCAATGATAAAGCAAGCTTTTGCCCAAGTAATGCCCATAATTGTGAGTAAGGCCGTGATACTAGCTAACCACCATGCAAAACCCATGAGTGCACCGCCTAAGATAAACCATAAAATATTGCCGAGTGTTCGCATATTCCCCTTAAGTTATCATCGAATTGTATGGAGATGTTTAACGTTATAAGTATTTTAACCATAGCATAGGAGCAAGGGAAGGGCGCACGGCAAGTAACATCACCGTGAGCTGTAGTTTGCACATGTAAACTAATGTAGGGGTAAAATAAAGCCTAATGACAAAGCAACGTAAAATAATTCACGTCGATATGGATGCTTTTTTTGCATCAGTCGAGCAACGTGATGAACCCAAATATCAAGGAAAACCACTTATTGTTGGCGGTCAGCCTAACAGTCGTAGTGTAGTGGCTGCTTGTAGTTATGAAGCAAGAAAATTTGGCATTCACTCTGCTATGACTTGTTCGCGCGCTTATCGTTTGTGTCCACAAGCCATCTTTGTGCCGCCACGCTTTGAAGCCTATCGCGAAGTGTCAACTCAAATTCGTGAGATATTCTGGCAATATGCTTCCCAAGTAGAGCCGCTCTCGCTAGATGAGGCCTATTTAGATGTTACGTATACGGCAGATTATAATGGCTCCGCTACACACATTGCACAAGCAATTAAGCGCGACATTCTAGCGACCACGCATCTTAATGCTTCGGCTGGTGTTTCTTATAATAAGTTTCTCGCAAAGATCGCCTCCGATATGGATAAGCCGAATGGCTTATATATCATTAAGCCTGAGCAAGGATTAGCCTTCGTTGCTGATTTACTGGTTGGGAAATTTCATGGAATTGGCCCTGCCACTGAAGCTAAAATGAAAAAGTTAGGCATTTATACAGGTGACGATCTGCGACAAAAATCCTTAGTCGAATTAGTTGAACGTTTTGGTAAGGCAGGTCACTACTATTACAATATTGCCCGTGCCATTGACGAGCGGCCAGTACAGAGTACACGGGTGATAAAATCATTAGGAAAAGAAACGACTTTTTCTGAAGATATTTTGTCAATTGAGTTGTTAGCGATAAAATTGTATGGATTGGCTGGGCTTGTGTTGACTAAGTTGGAGGAGCAAGGACTACAAGCTAAAACGATTACGGTGAAAGTTAAGTATGCCAACTTCCAGCAAGTGACCAGAGCGCAATCGGTGGAGGTTGTTTTGGATAGCATTGCTGTTGAGCAATGGATTCCGCAGTTGTTAAAACGGACGGAAGCGGGGGTTAAGGCTATTCGATTAGTGGGTTTGAATTTGAGTGGGTTGGAGAAGATTAGTATCGGGAAGGGGAAGCAGCAGTTGGATTTGGTTTGATGCTGATGTGGATAGTGTTTGAGCATCAAGGGATTTAAGGCCAAGATTGGTGAACTTCCCATTGAAATCCCACGTGAGCACGTCAGCAGCTTCTAGCCACAACTGATTCCCAGGTATCAAACCCGCTGGGCTGACCTAAAACGTGTTTATACCGTATCAACGATGGATGAAGCCGAACAGTATCTGACTGAATTCAAATTCGCATTAGCACCTTTTTCCCCTTTTTCTGCACGGCAGCACACCTTAGTCACTTTTGATATATAGCACCGTCAAAAATAGTGGTTACTCTGTTTTTAAAAGAGGATTGCACACTCATTTATCCTTAGTGCATTCTTCCACTTCGGATTAGCACTTCAATCTATTTAAATAGGCAGTGATATCAAGCAATAATATAAATATAAATATATATATTATTAAAGATGATAGACTGGTTTGATAAGAAATGCTAAAAAAAACTGAGAACAATATGAAACACCACGCCTCGTTAAACCGTATCTACCGCCTAGTTTGGAATCAAACATTGAATATCTGGGTCGCTGTGGCAGAATCTGCCAAGGGCCAGGGTAAATCAGCTTCACGCAGTAAAGTCATTGTCGCCGCTACTGCGGCAGCGGCGGCACTGTCGCTGGGACTAGCGCCGCCGGCACTGGCTGCGCCTACCGATGGCCAAGTAGTGGCCGGTGCGGCTAGTATCAGTCAAGCA
>JBLIIL010000034.1:0-20679 GCA_047634755.1 Methylophilaceae bacterium | reverse complement strand
TTTTCCACCGGGCATTTGCAATACTTGGATACTCAACACTTGTTGCCCACAGGCCACATTGACTGTCTGACCCAATGCGATAATTTCACCAGCCGTTGCATGCTCTTCTCGTTCTACATGCTCTTCTAGCACCGTAGCAAACCATATTCGACAAGTGTTACCTCTAAATTGTGCGGTGGCAACAGGAAATGGATTAAATGCTCTAATCTGAAGTGACAACTCAACGGCTGGCTTTTTCCAATCTAATACTGCTTCGGCTTTTTCTACTTTATATGCATAAGTTACAAGCGACTCATCTTGTTGCTCAGCAGCTATGTGCCCCGTTGCTTGCAATGTTTGCATGGCTTCGGCCATTAATAATGCGCCTTGCTCACTAATCACATCATGCAAAGTCTGTGTCGTATCGGTCTCTAAAATCGGAATGGCTTGTTTACTAATCATGGCACCAGCATCTAGCTTTTGCACCACTTCCATAATGGTCACGCCTGTCTCTTCATCCCCCGCTAAAATCGCGCGATGAATCGGTGCTGCGCCACGCCACCGTGGCAGCAATGAGCCATGAATGTTGTAACAACCTTTTGTTGGCATGTTGAGTACTATAGTAGGAATAATGAGCCCGTAAGCTGCCACAATCATCACATCACACTGCACTGCGGCTATTTCAGCTTGCACGTCTTCTGGCTTTAATGATGCTGGCTGATAAACCCTTAGTTCATGTTGTACGGCCAATTTTTTGACTGGACTCGCACGCAACTTCATCCCACGTCCGGCTGGCCGGTCTGGCTGCGTCAGCACCATCACAACTTCATGGCCTGCTTGAATAAGCCCGGCTAAAGATGGAACTGCGAACTCAGGTGTCCCTGCAAATATAATTTTCATATGTCTTACTATATCCTTGACCGCTTAATCCGCATTTTTTTCAAATTCACGCGCCTGTTTAAGCAGCTTCTTTCTAATACGGTTGCGTTTCAGTGGTGACAAATATTCGACAAACACTTTGCCAAGCAAGTGATCTATTTCATGCTGGATACAAATCGCCAACAGATCGCCAGCATCCAAGGTGGACTTTTTTCCATTTTCATCTAGGGCTTCAACCCTCACCTTTTCTGCGCGTGTTACCGTTTCATAGACACCAGGAACAGACAAGCAACCTTCTTCATATTCAGTTAGCCCGCTTTTTGCAACAATCTTAGGGTTAATGAACACCTGCAAATTATTCTGCTCTTTCGTGGTATCAATCACAATCAGTTGAATATGCTGATCAACTTGTGTTGCCGCCAAACCTATACCTGGTGCGGCATACATGGTTTCTGCCATGTCTGAAACAAGCTGTCTAATCTTATCATTAACTGCTAAAACTGGTTTTGCCACCGTATGTAAACGTGGGTCGGGATAATTTATTATCGTTAAGGTTGCCATATCGCTATCTATTTTGCCAAAAAAACTTGATTTTTTAATGAATTACGTGATAAATTTAACGTAACTTCCCGGATAAATTCTGCTATTCGACTGAGATCAATCAATGTATAAAAAAAATCTGCATTGCGTCATTATAACGCTGCTTGCATTTACTTGCTTAAGCCTTAATGTTGTTGCTGATGAAATCCAACTAAACAAAGACCACCCTTATCGCCATGTTGTCGTTAAAGGCGATACACTTTGGGATATTTCTGGCAAGTTTTTAAAAAACCCTTGGTTATGGCCAAAGCTATGGGGAATGAATCACAATGAAATTAGAAATCCACATTTAATTTACCCAGGTGATGTTGTTATTCTTGATTTAAGTGGTGCCTATCCAAAGCTTCGCTTATTACATGAAACAGTCAAATTAGAGCCAACACCACGTGTCGAAGCATTAGTAAAAGAGGCTATTCAAACAATTTCTCCTCACGTCATCACCCCATTCTTAATACAGCCTTTATTAATTGAAAATCATGACTTAGCCGCGGCACCTCGCATTATTGCGGGCGCTGATGATCGCGTCATCATGAGCCCAGGTACCCGTGTTTATATTAACGAAATCAAAGAAGAAAATGGTGAAAACTGGGGCATTTACAGACCTGGTGCGCAACTAGTTGACCCAGATACGAAAGAAGTACTGGGAACAGAGGCTATTCATTTAGGTGATTTAAACATCACCCGCTATGGTGCACCCGCATCAGCTGATATCTTCACAGCAAAAGAAGAGATTTTTGTAAAAGATCGCTTAGTCATTGCACCTGATGAAATACGAGATCAGTTTGTTCCTCACGCACCAGAGAACCAAGTCAAAGGTCGTATCATTCGCATCCACGGTGGCGTTTCTGGTGGTGTTGCAGAAGCAGGCCCAAACTCAGTGGTTGCAATTAATCTCGGCCAGCAAGATGGATTGGAAGTTGGGCATGTACTTGCTGTTAGCCGCTATGGTCGTATCATTACGGACCCTGAATACAAGAAGCCAAAATTAAAATTAAATCAGTCCCCGCCTAACCTTTTAAGTGGACCACCATCTGTTGATTTTGCAAAAAAATCCAACAAAAAAGAACCCGCCCTTGAAGCTGGCCAAGTTAAGCTGCCAGATGAACGTGTTGGCTTACTCATGGTATTTAGAACATTTGATCGTGTTTCTTACGGTCTTATTATGCGGTCATCTAATGCAATATACACACTGGATGCCGCACACACACCGTAAAAAAACATTAAACTAAAACCAACATTAAAAATAAAAATGATTATAAACGGAAACCATCAGAGTATATTCAGACGATGCTGCGTTTTGGATTGCACTTATCCAGATTAAAGGACTGAACAACGCTAAACGTTGTCAATTATTAACAAGGTTAGGTTCGCCAGAAAGCATTTTTAACGCTAGCATAAGCCAAATAAAGGAAGTGGTCAGCGCAAAGATTGCATCCATGATCAAACAGGGGATAGATATTGGCGCTATCCAACCAACGCTTGATTGGCTTCAAAATGATAATACTCACCTAGTTACCTTAGCTGACAAAACATACCCCAATCCTTATTGCAAATCAGCAATCCACATGCCGTACTATATGGCATTGGTCATTTACGTTGGTTAAACCATCCATAAATTGCCATGGTTGGCAGATGCAATGCAACACCGCAAGGTGAAAGAAATGCAGAAAATTTATGCATATAAGGCTTATGTGTAGTTAGCGGAATGGCATTAGGGATTGATAGTGTAGCCCATCGTGGTGCATTAAAAATCAATGGTGCCACTATCGCTGTGGTTGAAACAGGTCTCGATATTGTGTATCCAGCCAAGCATAGGAACTTAGCACACCAAATAGCTGAGCGAGGTCTTATTCTTTCCGAATTTCCGTTAGGCACGCCATCTAAAACAAAGAATTTTCCTCACCGTAACAGGTTGATTAGCGGCTCAATGATTAGTGCGCGTTTAGTCGCTGAACAGGGCCGTGAATTTTTTGCTATCCCAGGCTCCATTCATTCGCCCGTCTCTAAAGGCTGTCACCACTTAATTAAAAAAGGCGCTAAATTAGTAGAAAGTTCTACTAACATCCTGGAAGAGTTAAAACATTAAGTGCCCGAACAGCAATCACGTAATGTCGAAGCTAAAAGTGATGAAATAACGTCAGAGGCTAATGATTTATTAAGCGCCATGGGTTTTGATACCATTAGCTTCGAATCATTACTCAAAATATCGGGATTGACGTCAGAAGCACTTTCATCCATGCTGATGGTGTTGGAATTAGATAGCAAAGTCACCACGCTAGCAGCGTAGCCATTATCAACGTCTAATATAGTTAGGAAAATATATGTTTGAAGTTTTAGTATTCATGTTCAAAAATTATTTTGCCAATCAAATGATACTAGATGATGTCGAAATGGAGCAGGATCTGTCAGAGGCTGGGTTCGAACAAGATGACATCCTAAGTGCATTTAACTGGTTTGAATCAATGAAGTCTATGCTGAACACATCTGAATTGGATTACGCTCACGCCAAAACAGCGATTCGTATTTTCACTGCCAATGAGTCAAAAAGAATTGATACGGAAAGCTTGGGATTTTTAATTTTCCTACAACAAGCGAACGTGATTAATGATGTTGAGCGCGACTTAGTGATTGATCGCGCTTTGGCGCTCAATAAGACGAAAATCAGCATTGAAGAAACGCGTTGGATTACCATGATAGCGTTGTGGAGCCAAGGCCGTGATAAAGACTATACCTTTGTGGAGGATGCTTTATTTAACCCGCGCGGCTCTGCAACACAATAATTCAACCTAACGCAATAAATTATCTTTTACGCATTAAGCCAGCATCATTAATGATGGTAGTTATCGTCGCGGCTTGATTTAAGGTGTAAAAGTGGAAGTTTAGCATACCAGCTAATAACAGCTTTTCACACAGTTCACTCATCACGTCCGTGCCAAAAGCCCGTAATGAAGTTAAATCATCTCCATACGCCTCTAAGCGCAAACGTAACCAACGTGGAATCTCTGCACCACAAATACCAGAAAATCTTGCAAGCTGTGTATAGTTATAGATAGGCATAATCCCTGGCACAATCGGCACACGGATACCCGCTTTATAGCAGCTTTCTAAAAACTGGAAGTAAGCATCTACATTGTAAAAATACTGTGTAATCGCAGAATCTGCACCTGCATCCACTTTGCGTTTTAGATTGTCAATATCATCAGCTGCTGAACGTGCTTCAGGATGAAATTCTGGGTAAGCTGCGACTTCTATATGAAACCAATCACCCGTTTCTTGGCGAATAAAAGCCACTAAATCCACCGCATATTTAAAATCACCCGTACTGACTTCACCTGATGGCACATCACCACGTAATACAACCAACCGTTTAATGTCTTTTTCTTGATAGGCTTTCAGGAGTTCTACAATTTCTGCTTTGCTAGATGAGATGCAAGAGATATGGGGCGCTGCTTGATAACCTTCATCTTGTATTTCAAACACTGTATCCATCGTGCGGTCCCGTGTAGAGCCGCCTGCACCAAATGTAACAGAGAAGAATTCTGGTTTAAATACAGCCAGCTTCTGACGCGTTTCACGTAAGTTAGTAATGCCACCTTCTGTTTTTGGTGGGAAGAATTCAAAACTTAGTAATGTTTCTTTCATATTGATACTCAATTCAATTTCTTAGAGATGATTTCTTTCCTAGGATAAGACTAGCCAACACCCAAGCAATCATACTATAAGCGAGCGAGCCAATGATGCCTACAAACACCGTCCGCAGTTGAAACCCTTGCAGATATTGCCCAACACCCCAAAAGAGAAACCCATTAATCAAGATGACAAAGAAACCAAGTATTCAGTATCGTAATAGGTAATGTAAAAATGACCAAGAGTGGTCTAATCAACACATTAACTAACACGATAACAACAGCCGCAACCAGCGCGACATCTAACCTGTCACATTGATATCAGGGATGAGATAAGCCACTAGCAACAATACCAATATCAGCATCCAGTTAAGTAAAAACCGCATCCCCGACTCCAATATAATAAAAATAGTGCACTAAATGAATAGTACAATATTAACAATGTGACTAGTAACGATAATGCTCAGGCTTATAAGGGCCTTTAACATCCACGCTAATATAGTCAGCTTGCTCTTGAGTCAATTCAGTTAGCTCAGCATTCAATTTTTTCAATTGCAATCTAGCTACTTTCTCATCCAAGTGCTTCGCTAAAGTATAAACGCCCAGTGGATAATCTTTTGTTTTAGTAAACAACTCGATTTGTGCAATCGTTTGGTTAGCAAAACTAGAGCTCATCACATAACTAGGATGGCCAGTACCGCAACCTAAGTTCACTAAACGACCCTTAGCAAGTAATGTAATACGATTACCATTAGGGAAAATCACTTGGTCGACTTGTGGTTTAATTTCATCCCACTCATATTGTTCTAATGAAGCAACATCAATTTCGTTATCGAAGTGACCAATGTTACATACAATGGCTTGGTCTTTCATGCGAGTCATATGATCATGATTAATCACATGGTAGTTACCTGTGGTTGTGACGAAGATATCGCCATGCTCACAAGCATATTCCATCGTTACAACGCGATAGCCTTCCATTGCTGCTTGTAATGCACAAATCGGATCAATTTCTGTTACCCATACTTGAGCAGATAAAGCACGCAATGCTTGTGCAGAGCCTTTACCCACATCACCATAACCAATCACAACAGCGACTTTACCAGCAATCATCACGTCAGTTGCACGCTTAATCGCATCAACTAATGATTCACGACAGCCATATAGGTTGTCAAACTTAGACTTAGTCACAGAGTCATTCACATTAATCGCAGGGAAAGCTAACTTACCCTCTTCAAACATTTGGTATAAACGATGCACGCCTGTTGTGGTTTCTTCCGTTACACCTTTGATTTCAGCGATACGTGTTGAATAAAACTCAGGATCTGTTTTTAGTTTTGCTTTAATTGAATTGAATAAGCAAATCTCCTCTTCTGAACCTGGTTTATCTAAAACGGAGATGTCTTTTTCTGCATCTTGTCCGATGTGCAATAGCTGTGTAGCATCACAGCCATCGTCCAAAATCATGTTCGAATATTGTGGGTTACCATTTTCATCATTCGGCCAATCAAAAATACGGTGTGTGTAATCCCAGTACTCGTCTAATGTTTCGCCTTTAATAGCAAAAACTGACGTGCCGCCTGCAGCAATTGCAGCAGCAGAATGGTTTTGTGTTGAATAAATATTACATGATGCCCAACGCACTTCCGCGCCTAAGTCTTTTAATGTTTCAATCAGCACCGCTGTTTGAATCGTCATGTGAAGTGACCCAGTAATACGTGCACCTTTAAGTGGTTGCGCAGCGGCATATTCTTCACGAATCGCCATTAAACCTGGCATTTCAGTTTCAGCAATCGAAATTTCTTTACGGCCAAAATTGGCTAAACCAATATCAGCAATGATATAGTCTTGATTAGTATCAGCAATGATATAGTCTTGATTAGCTACAGTATTCATATTCTTCCTTTAATAAATGAAAACTGAGCAAGGAAATAAGTTTTTGGAAGCAAAACGCTCACCTTTTAGTTTCCGTGCTCGCACAGTAAAAAGTGAACGCAGTTAATACAATTCCGAGCCTGGGAGTATGGGAATACCCTCGCAACGTTCCTCAGAAGAACGACATTATATCGTTAAAACAACTATTTGCAAAAAATCAGACATTTGGCTCCGCCCACAGTTCATCTATATAGTCAACTCCCATGTTTTAGTAGTTTCTGGCCCAACCACCTCATCCAAGATGGCTGGTTTAGATAAATCAATTATTTCGACAGGAATTCGCTCTTTTGACTTAGTCGAAAAAAATACTTTAACGACAGGCTTTATTAAGTTGCCTTCTGACTGAGCTACGACCACAGCCAACCGATTAGACTTTAACAACACGGCTGATCCAACAGGGTAGCTTTTGACAAATGCGGTCATCATGGCACACACAGCCACACTATGCATGTTAAGTATAATCATCTTGATTTTTTAAGCGTGCAAGGCTAATTAACGCGGCTTTATTACAATCAATGGATGCAGTAATTTCATCAACCATTGGCATCACCACTTCCGCATTAACCGCCTTACCCACACGAACATCATTAAACATACTAGCGACGTCTTTTTTTGATGACCCAATGGTTCGTTTAGCCGCCTTCATTTATTCTGCAGCACCCACCTTCTTAATTGAATTAGTGCAGACTGGCACCCCTTTTGGCAAAGAAGCAGCGTCATCAGCAAGCTTAGTTTGAGCCTGTTTTTGTGCTTCCACATCAAGCCCTTTACTCGTGTCAATCACCACTTCTGTAATAACACTAGCACCCAAGCTTTGCAAATCCTTCGGACTATCTAGAGTAAATTTCCTTTTCCAAAAAGGATGGTCAACCCATACCCCTTTTAGCTCATGCGTATACAAGCCACATTTGACTTGTTTTGTAGGAACTGTTTTAAGCATCGCTTAAAACATCTTCTCAAAAACAGAACCAACCTGATTGAAAAAAAGAGGACTAAAGGCCCTCTTCTTCACTTACTCAATACAGTCAAATGAAACGACGTTGTTAAATACCTGCTGATGCCTTCAAAGCTGCTGCCTTATCTGTTCTTTCCCATGTAAACTCTGGCTCTTCGCGGCCAAAGTGGCCATAAGCTGCTGTTTTAGCATAAATAGGGCGTAATAAATCAAGCATTTGTACAATGCCTTTAGGACGTAGATCAAAGTGCTCTCGAACCAATGCGATGATCTTTTCATCAGCGATTTTACCCGTGCCATAAGTATCAACCATGATAGAGGTTGGCTGTGCGACGCCAATGGCATAGCTCACCTGCACTAAGCATTTCTCTGCCAAGCCTGCGGCTACAATGTTTTTAGCAACATAACGGCTTGCATACGCTGCTGAGCGATCGACTTTCGTAGGGTCTTTACCAGAGAAAGCACCGCCACCATGTGGAGCCGCGCCACCGTAAGTATCCACAATAATTTTACGGCCTGTTAAACCACAGTCTCCTTGTGGCCCACCAATCACAAAACGGCCTGTAGGGTTAACCAAATACTTAATATCCCCTTTAATTAAATCTTGCGGCAACATTGGTTTAATAATCTCTTCAATCGTCGCCTCTCGAATATCTTCTAAAGTCATATCTGGCGTATGTTGTGTTGAAATTAAAACCGTATCAATTTTATGTGGCTTACCATCCACATATTGAACAGTCACTTGTGCTTTTGCATCTGGCAATAACCAAGGCAAGCTACCGTCTTTACGTAATTGCGCCTGGCGCTCCATCATGCGATGGCTCAACCAGATAGGCAATGGCATCAAAGATGGTGTTTCTTTAACTGCATAACCAAACATTAAACCTTGATCACCCGCGCCAATCTCAAGCGGATCATCGTGCGCAGCGTCAACACCTTGTGCAATATCAGGTGACTGCTTGTCATAAGCAACCATCACGGCGCAAGACTTATAGTCAATACCGTAATCGCCATTATCATAGCCAATACGTTTAAGCGTTTCACGTGCGACTTTAATATAGTCTACGTTTGCAGTCGTCGTAATCTCACCAGCTAATACAATCAAGCCAGTGTTAGTTAACGTCTCAGCTGCAACACGTGCTGTTGGGTCTTGTTCTAGGATAGCGTCTAAAACACTATCAGAAACTTGGTCTGCTAATTTGTCGGGATGGCCTTCAGAAACAGATTCTGAAGTAAAAATATATTCGTTCATTGCATGCCTTGAAAATAAAAATTTAATAAATATGGAGAAATGACGCATTAACTAAAGGCTAAAGCTAACGCATCAGAACAACGAATTAGATATTCTAAATGAATTTATGTTGTACACATACAAATATTTACCGTGCGCACATACTAAAATCTTTCTCGATACAGTATTATCAGCAGTATGAAAGTTAACTTTACGAAAATGCAAGGTATAGGTAATGACTTTGTTGTCATTGATAGTGTCACAACATCCGTTACATTAACCACAGCGCAAATCCAACATATCGCCAATCGTTTCTTTGGTGTAGGTTGTGATCAGCTGCTCATGGTCGAAATAAGTGACACAGCCAATGTCGACTTTCGCTATCGAATTTTTAATGCGGATGGTGGCGAAGTAGAACATTGCGGCAATGGTGCGCGCTGCTTTGTGCGTTTTGTTGTTGATAAAGGATTAACTAAGAAACATCAAATTACTGTTGAAACAGCAAGCGGTATCCTTATCCTTAAATTACAACCAAACGGCGATGTGGTTGTCGACATGGGGTCTCCAAACTTTGAGCCAGACAGCCTGCCCTTTTTAGCCGCACAAAGACAGCCACAATATACACTGCGTCTCACCGATGGTGTCATCCCAATATCTGCCGTTTCCATGGGTAACCCACACGCTGTGGTGTTGGTCGATAATGTACAAACCGCTGCTGTCAGTAAGCTTGGTCCTCAAATTGAATCCCACTCACAATTCCCTCAACATGTGAATGCTGGGTTTATGCAAGTTGTCAATTCGCATGAAATCAATTTGCGGGTTTATGAGCGTGGCAGTGGTGAAACACTGGCTTGTGGCACGGGTGCATGTGCCGCGGCTGTCAGCGGCATCCAATTAAACTTGCTACAATCCCCCGTATTAGTGAATATGCGTGGTGGACAGCTGCAGATTGAATGGGCGGGTGAAACACAATCTGTAATGATGGCAGGCCCAGCAGAAATTGTCTTTGAAGGTCAAATAGAGCTGTAAAAATAGCTTTTGAAAAAATTAACATTGAATATTAGGGTTAACCATGCAAGAAGATGAAATCGCGGCTTATTTACAGTCCCACCCAGAGTTTTTTGAAAAAAACGCTAACTTACTCGCCGACATTCACCTACCTAGTCCGCATGGCAATGGCGCCATTTCTCTCGTGGAACGACAGCAATTAGCACAACGTGACAAAATAAATGCCTTAGAGGAGCGCTATGCTGAGCTAGTACTCAATGCGCAAGATAATGATCAAATCACCAATAAATTGCACCAATTTTTTGTACTATTGCAAAAAGCCAAAAGCTTTGATGTTATTGAACAGCTCATTAATCACAACCTCGTTGAAAATTTCAACATTACGGATACCTGCCTACGCATTTGGACAAGTCCCATTGACAGCAAAGATGCTAGCAGCCTTGCCTTCTCAGTAACGCCTGAATCGACCCATACCTGGGTCAATAATATTCAAGCTGTATATTGCGGAGAATCACCGACCAGCATTAACGTTGATGATTGGTTTGTTACGCCGGCAAACTCCATTGCTGTACTGCCTCTAAAAACCGAATCTGTTTATGGCTACTTAGCTCTCGCCAGCGAAGAAAAAGGTCGTTTTCACGTTAGCACGGGTATAGATTTTTTACAAAAGCTAGGTGACCATATCAGTGCCACATTATCTAGACATGTCGTAGAATAATAATGTGGATTTATTAGCTGAGTATCTTAAATTTTTAAATTTTGAACGCGGTTTAAGCCCGCTAACAAGAGAAAGTTACGCTCGTGATATTCAACAACTCTTCAAGCTCAGTGATGATACGGCTTTAAAGGACTTACAAAGCACCCATATTCGCCGTTATATCGCATCATTACATAGCAAAGGTCTTGGTGGCAAAAGCATTGCACGCCTATTATCGAGCTGGCGTGGATTTTTTGATTATTTAGTGCAAAGACATGATTATCGCAACAACCCTGCAAAAGGTTTGCGCGCACCAAAATCAGCAAAGACATTACCACAAGCACTGTCGATAGAACAGGCCATCAAACTCGTCGATGTCAAAGATGGTGATGTACTTAGCGTGCGTGATCATGCTATTTTAGAGCTCTTTTACTCTTCTGGTTTACGCCTAAGTGAGCTGATCAATCTAAACATTGACCAGCTAGACTTCACCGAAAGCACGATTACCGTCACAGGGAAAGGCAACAAAACGCGCATCGTCCCATTAGGCAATCATGCCATTACGGCTATAAAAAACTGGCTCAACCAACGTGCCTCCTTATTAAAAGACCAAACAGAAAAGGCGGTCTTCATTAGCAAGCAAGGTAAACGTTTATCTGCCCGCAATGTGCAATACCGCATGAAAGCATGGGCGATTAAACAAGGTTTAGACACCTCAGTACATCCACACATGTTAAGGCATAGTTTCGCTTCGCATGTGTTGCAATCCAGCGGTGATTTACGCGCTGTACAAGAGATGCTAGGACATGCCAATATCAGCACCACACAGGTTTATACGCATTTAGACTACCAACACTTAACCAAAGTGTATGACATGGCACACCCTAGAGCCAAGAAAAAATAAAGCATTCCTCACCATACTTCTACGGTTAAATGTCAATTACCGTAACTTAATCATGGTTTTTATGTCACACTAATTATGGCAAAATAGAATTTATACAAATATAAAAATATAAAATATCAATCGTTCACAAAAAGGATCACCATGACACATACATTACCAGCACTGCCCTATGCACAAGATGCATTGGCACCCCACCTTTCAGCAGAAACATTCTCATTTCACTATGAGAAACATCACAATGCTTACGTTGTTAACTTAAACAAGTTAATCGTCGGTACTGAGTTTGAAACTGCAGCACTAGAAGACATCATCAAAAAAGCATCAGGCGGCATTTACAACAATGCAGCGCAAATCTGGAACCACACATTCTTCTGGAACTGCATGGCGCCAAAAGGCGGCGCAGCACCTACTGGCGCATTAGCAGACGCAATTAATGTTAAATGGGGTTCATACGATGACTTTAAAGCCGCTTTCCAAGCTTCAGCAGTTGGAAACTTCGGTTCAGGCTGGACATGGTTAGTGAAAAAAGCTGACGGTTCAGTTGATATCGTTAACATGGGCGCTGCGGGCACACCATTAACAACAGGCGAGACTGCATTACTCTGTATCGACGTATGGGAGCATGCTTACTATATCGATTACCGCAATGCACGTCCTAAGTTCGTTGAGACCTTCTTAACAAGCTTAGTTAACTGGGAATTTGCTACCGCAAACTTCGCGGCGTAAATTAAAGCAGTCTATAGAAAGCCAAGCATTGATTGCTTGGCTTTTTTGCGTTTAATTTCCAGCTAACCCATTAACGATAGGTTTAGCTTTCTTGAGAAAATGTTAATATATATATAACATGCTACAACGCGGTTTTATCCATTTAAGTCTCATTTTGCTATTTGCATTCACGCAAATGGGCGTGGCTACGCACGCAATTAGCCACTTAGCAGATAGTCAAGAACAGCACCAGCAAGATCAAAACAGTACGGAAAGCCAGTGCGAGCAATGCCTCAGTTACAGCCATGCGGCTGTTGTAGACTTAGCGCCTCTTTTCACCTTTTCTGTTACACCAGTTGAGCATGTTTTTACGGCCAGTGCATTGACTAGCACCTCATCTGCAAGCCCCTCCTTTTACTGTGCTCGCGCACCGCCAACCACCTTACAAACTTAACGTATTACGCTAGCCAGTAAACTTGCTGGATTAGCCTTTTTAATTATTTTGTGAGGATTACCCCCATGCTGTCTAATAGACAATTTTCGCGCTTACGTGCGACCAAACCCGCTACTCAACTAAGTAGTGTATTTATTGCAATAGCCACTCTTTTTACTGCACAAAGCGCTTTTTCTGCAGATAACACGATTGATGTCGCACCTGTTGCTGTTACTGGCAACCCGCTAGGTGTGGCCTCTGATGAATTAGTCACTCCCGTATCAGTGCTAAATGGACGTGAACTCAGCCTACGCCGTGCAAGCACCATCGGTGAAACCTTAAATGGCATTCCTGGTGTTGCTGCAAATCAATTTGGACCTAATGCCTCCCGCCCTGTAATTCGCGGCTTAGATGGTGAGCGTATTCGCATGTTGCAAAACGGTACTGGCATTTTAGATGCCTCATCACTCAGTTTTGACCATGCCGTGGGTGTTGATCCATTGATTGTTGAACAGATTGATGTCGTACGTGGTCCTGCCGCCTTGCTCTATGGTGGTAGTGCTGTCGGTGGCGTTGTTAATGCGATCGATCACCGCATACCGACTGAACAGCTTGATGGTGTTCTTGGTCGTGCAGAAACACGCTTTGGCGGCCCAGCTAGTACGCGAAGCGGTGTTGTTGTCATCGACTTTGGTAACGAACGATTTGCCGTTCACGTCGATGGATACAATCGAAAAACAGATGACTTAGACATTCCAGGTTTCGCTGTTTCAAAACGTAAAAGTGCTGCTGACGGCACGCCTCGTGAAAATAAAGGCAAACTGAATAATAGTAATGCTCAACAAGACGGCGGCGCTATTGGCACATCACTAACATTTGAAAATGGTTATATTGGTGCCTCATATTCTGTTCTTAATAACACTTACGGTACGACCTTTGTTGAAGATGGCACACCAATTAGCATTGATATGGAAAGCAAACGCTGGGATATTGCGAGCGAGTTTACTGACTTAGGTGGTTTTATTGATCGGACTAAAGTAAAACTATCACACACTGATTACATGCATGTGGAGTTAGAAGGTGATGAAATAGGCACCACTTTCAAGAATGACGGCTGGCAAGGCACTTTTGAAGTAGGCCATGCCCCAATTGGCAATTTAAAAGGGGTAGCCGGCTACCAATACATTAATACGGATTTTTCTGCTATTGGTGAAGAAGCTTTTGTGCCAGGTGTGTCGACTAAATCGCAAGCACTCTATGTCTATGAAGAACTACCCATTGATGCACACAAAATCACATTTGGCGCTCGCTTTGGTCGAGATGAGATTGATGCAGTGACAGGTGTTAACAAAAATTTCAGTCCTAGCAGCTATGCTTTGGGTGGTATTTACCAGATAAATAACACATGGTCAGTGGCCGCCAATCTGTCTCATAATGAACGCGCACCTAGCTACTTTGAACTGCTTGCTGATGGCGTCCATGTAGCAACCAATCAATTTGAGAGAGGTGATGTTAACTTAGGCAAAGAAAAGTCTAATGGCATCGATGCACAGCTGCGCTGGAAACAAGGCCGCAATAGCTTCAGCTTCGGCGCCTATGCGACACGCTTTAACAATTTCATTGCGCTTATTAATACTGGAAATACGTTTATTGATGGTGCTGAGACCTTTGATATCAATGCCTTTAGCGCCGTACCTGTATTGTTTAAAGGCGTCGAGTTTGAGGGTAAATGGCAAGCAACATCATCACTAAGTTTAAATATGCGAGGAGATTATGTGCATGCAAAAGATACACGCAACAATGACTATTTACCACGTATTTCACCTGCTCGTATTGGCTTAGGTGCGGACTATAGAAAAGGCCGTTTCAGCGTGCGTTTTGATGCATTACATGCTTTCAAACAAAGTAAAGCAGCCGCTAATGAGTTAGTAACGGATAGTTATAACAATGTGAGCGCAACAGCTGCTTACAAGCTGCCAGTTAGCCGATTGCATGTGGAGATTTTTGCCAAAGCAAATAACTTACTAGACGAAGAAATTAGAGACCACACCTCTTTCTTAAAAGATGTTTCACCATCTGGCGAGCGTTCTTTACTGATTGGCGCAAGGGCCGATTTCTAGCCAATCATTGTTGAAACAACGATTAAGGGTGGCAGTGCCACCCTTAATCATGTCAGTAGTATCAAACCCCAAGTCATCACAACACTCGTCAATGCCACAAACACTGCAGCACTACTGATATCTTTAGCGCGTTTAGCCAAAGCATGACGCTCTATTGAGACACGATCAACGACGGCTTCAACCGCAGAGTTAAGCAGTTCAACAATCAGCACTAAAAACACACTGCCTATCATCAACACACGATGCAGTACTTCAGGCTCTAAAAAGAGCGCCAGCGGAATGAGTACCACAGCAAAAAATACTTCTTGCCGAAAAGCGTCTTCATGTTTAAATGCCGCTTTAAAGCCATCTAAAGAGTAGCCAAATGCATTTAATAAGCGGCGTAAACCTGTCTTGCCTTTGAATGGGCTTTCTTCATGCGTTTGTGCGTTTGAGTCAGTATTCATCAATTTATCACCAAATAATGTTCTGCGCATTTTAACATGCGTTATCATGTTATTTTATTGAATATATTTAATAGCAAAGGTTTACACATGGCAAGAATGGTGAATTGTATCAAACTAGGTAAAGAAACTGAGGGCATGGATTTCCCGCCTTACCCTGGTGATTTAGGCAAACGCATTTACACAGAAGTTTCTAAGGAAGCATGGACAGCTTGGTTAAAACAACAAACCATGTTGGTTAATGAGAATCGCTTAAGCCTAGCTGACCCTGCTGCACGTAAGTACTTAACTGAGCAAACTGAAAAGTACTTTTTTGGTGAAGGTGCTGATACGGCCGAAGGCTATGTCCCTGAAAACGAATAATAACTAGATGAAAAAAATTATATTCATCCTAGTCGCCGTTTTTATGTTTCAGCACTTTTATAGTGGTGAGTTCAATATGGGTACAGTCCAAACTCAGGCGGCTGAAGTCAAACATGACAATGTCATTTTATATGCGACTTCATGGTGTGGCTATTGCAAAAAAACTAGAGCATTCTTAGCTGAAAACAATATACAGTACACAGAGTATGATATTGAAACAACCATGAGAGGCCGTGATGGCCATGAAGCATTAGGTGGCGGCGGTGTACCTATGTTGGATATTAAAGGTAATGTGGTGCATGGCTTCAATGTCGGAAAAATGTCGTCATTATTAAGGTCTCTTGATTTAATGTGATTGAGTTCTAAACACGACAGCCAATAAAAAACCCGCAAGCTGCGGGGGTTTTTATAAGCATATAGCTTATTTGGTGTAAGTTTTAACTCCATCGGCTGTTGCCAATAACAATACATCTGCTGAACGCGCTGCAAATAACCCATTAGTGACAACACCAACGATTTGATTTAGCTTCGCTTCAAAATCAACTGGATCGCTAATCGTTAAATTATGTACATCTAAAATCACATTGCCATTATCCGTGGTGAAGTCACGCAACTTAGGCTGGCCACCTAGCTTAACAATTTCACGCGCCACTTGCGAGCGTGCCATTGGCAACACTTCTACTGGTAATGGAAATTTACCCATCACTGGTACAAATTTAGTTTCATCGCAGATGCAGATGAATTTCTTAGCCACTGCAGCTACAATCTTCTCACGTGTTAATGCGCCGCCACCGCCTTTTAACACATGTAGATGCTCAGTAATTTCATCAGCACCATCAACATAAATATCCATGCCATCAACGTTATTCAAATCAAATACTTCAATACCGTGGCTACGTAAAAGCTCAGCTGTTGCTTCAGAACTAGCCACTGCACCTTCAATTTTGTGTTTAGCTTTTGCTAACTCTTCAATAAAGTAATTAGCAGTAGAGCCTGTTCCAACACCAATAATGCCTTCTTTCACGTATTCAACCGCTGCTTTAGCAACCTGCTGTTTTAATTCATCTTGCGTATATGCCATTTTAAGTAAATCCTTTACAAAGTCTTTATAATGTAACCAAAGCATAACTATACACTGCTCCGCAAAATTTAAACATGTCAAAACTTACCCTACAAGACTATCTCAACAAGATCGAAAACTCTCATGTTTATGATGTGGCGATAAATACACCGCTTGATTTTCAACCAGTTTTATCGGCTCGGCTTGGCAATCAAGTCTTGCTTAAACGCGAGGACATGCAGCCAATATTTTCTTTCAAACTGCGTGGCGCTTATAACAAAATGGTCAATCTAACGGCCGAACAACTGAGTCGAGGTGTGATTGCCGCCAGTGCTGGCAACCATGCTCAAGGTGTTGCATTAGCGGCACAAAAGCTGAACTGCCGCGCCGTCATTGTGATGCCAACCACCACACCGCGGATTAAAGTAAATGCAGTTAAAAGCCGTGGAGCTGAAGTGGTGTTAATCGGTGATAGTTATTCAGATGCTTATGAACATGCAACGAAACTAGAGCAAACTGAACAGCTGACCTTTGTGCACCCCTATGACGATCCTGATGTCATTGCGGGACAAGGTACGATAGGCATGGAGATTTTAGAAGCGCACCCTGAACCAATTGAAGCCATCTTCTGCTGTGTAGGCGGTGGTGGTTTAATTGCAGGTATTGCCGCTTTCGTGAAGGCAAAGCGACCTGATATCAAAATTATTGGTGTCGAAGCAAAAGATGCTGAAGCAATGACAAAATCACTTAAAGAGCTGCAACGTATCACACTAGACCACGTCGGTTTATTTGCTGATGGCGCTGCTGTCAAACAAGTTGGCACACACACATTCGACTTATGTCAGCAATATGTTGATGAAATGATTGTTGTCGACAATGATGCACTATGCGCGGCCATAAAAGATGTGTTTGAAGATACACGTAGCATTTTAGAACCAGCTGGTGCGCTTGCTACCGCAGGCCTTAAGGCCTACTCTGAACGAGAGGGGATTACTAACAAAACCTTAATCGGTATCGCTTCAGGTGCCAATATGAATTTCGATCGTTTACGCTTTATTGCGGAACGTGCAGAAATTGGTGAAAAGCGTGAGGCTGTACTAGCTGTTACGATTCCAGAAAAGCCTGGCGCTTTTAAAGCCTTCTGCCGCTTATTAGGTGGCCATAATATCACTGAGTTTAATTACCGTTATTCTGATGCAAACGAAGCCCACATCTATGTAGGTGTCGCAGTCCATAATCCAGCAGAAACTGTTGGTTTAGTTACTGATTTAAAAGCGGAACATTTAGCCACTGTAGACCTCACCGATAATGAAATGGCAAAATTACATTGCCGCCATTTAGTTGGTGGACGAGCATCATTGGCGATACACGAAGTGGTTTATCGATTTGAGTTTCCAGAAAAACCATATGCTCTGATGCATTTTTTAGACAAAATGGGCCATGACTGGAATATCAGCTTATTCCACTACCGCAATCATGGCGCTGACTTTGGTCGCGTACTAGTCGGCATACAAGTGCCGCCAACTGAAACTAATGATTTTACCGATTTCCTAAACAGCTTAGGTTATCCATACTGGGATGAAACTGAGAACCCTGCTTACAAACTATTTTTAAGCTAATACATGTCGTGTTTATATTTAGCCAATGGTGCAGCCAGTGTTTTGGTTATAATCAACCACCTAAAACCCTTTGGCTATTTTAAGTCACTGTTTAATTATGCTAAAATTAATCGAACAACCAAGCATAGTTCTTACCTGATTACTTAACTAGGCTTTACTAACTAGATGACACTTTGGAGAGAAAGAATGAAAGTTATACCTACCTTTAACAAAGCAAACATCAGCTTGCTTATGCTGGCACTCGTTGCTGGTATTGCTGGCTGTAGCCAAGAGCAAGCCACTAAAGCAGTAACAGACACAATGGCTGAAGAAGTCATTAGTGAAGCATCAAGCGGGCTTGCATATGTAACAAGCCAGAAATCTGATACTGCCGGCGTTAAAGTGATTGACCTCGCTACGATGGAAGTCGTGAACACATTTGACGTCAAAGCAGAAAGTCCTAGAGGCTTAGGCGTTACTGAGGATGGCACGAAACTTATTGTTGCCACACGTGAAAACTCTAGCATTTCTGTCATTGATACAGCAACAGGTGAAGTACTTCAACAAATTGAAGTGGGTAAAAATCCTGAGTTTGTTCGTGTAAGAGGTAACTTTGTCTTTATTTCATCAGAGCCAAGCGCAATAGGTGGCCCTCCACCAAAACCTGGTTCAAAAGAAGCTAAAGAAGACGATGATGACGACAAAATCCCAGCGCGTATTGCAATTGTTGATTTAGCCAAAGGTGAGAAAATTAAAGAAATCGTTGGTGGCCCAGAAACAGAAGGCATTGAGTTTTCTGCTGACGGTCAAGAGATTGTGATTACTAATGAAGCTGACAACACCATCACTGTCCATAACATTGAAACAGGTGAGTTAGTGAAAACGATTCACACGCATGAATATGGCGATCGCCCTCGTGGCATCAAAGTATCACCTGATGGCAAAACATACTTAGCAACACTTGAATACGGCAACAAATTCATGGTGCTAGATGCAGACTACAATGTTGTACGTGCGGTTGATACTGGAAAAGTACCTTACGGTATATCTTTTGATTCAACTGGCGAGCATATTTATGTTGCTGCCAATAAAGAAAAAGCACTGCAAGTATTTGATGCAAAAACTTACGAGAAAATTAAAGACATTCCAACAGGAAACCGTTGCTGGCACTTTAGTTTCACGCCAGATGAGAAGCAGCTATTACTCGCTTGTGGAAAATCTGACGCAGTCTTTGTGATTGATACAGAGAAACAAGAAGTCACAAAAGAAATTCCAGTGATTGATATGCCTTGGGGCATTGTAACTTACCCTAAATCAATGGGTAGTTTAGATACTAAGTTTTAATTCGCTTAAAGCGATTAAAGGAAAGCCTTGCATTGCGAGGCTTTTTTCCTAATAGCTTCCGTACATTTAAAAGACTAACCCTTCCCCTTTATCATCAGCTCGCCATACTCATCAGGTGAAATCAAACCATGAAATTATGTGCATACCCTGCATTTTTTTTTGGTATCATAAGTCAAGTTTACAACATTAGGTTAGTCGCATGGCATGTAACGTTTTAGGCACAAATTTACAAGTGTGTGGATTAACACCTCTTACTGGATTTACACGCACTGGCTGTTGCGATACAGGACCGGAAGATTTAGGTAGCCATACGGTTTGTGTACAAGTAACGGATGAATTTCTCGCATTCTCTACATCACAAGGCAATGATTTAAGCACACCAAGACCTGAGCATGATTTTAAAGGGCTAAAAGCTGGTGATCGCTGGTGCCTTTGTGCCGCACGTTGGCTAGAAGCCAGTCAAGATGGCTTTGCGCCGCCAGTAATCTTAGAAGCATGTCATGAAAAGTGTTTGGATGTTGTCAGTCTAGCTGATTTGAAATATCACGAGCTACGTTAAAAGCCCGCAGGTTTTGTGTGACTGAAGTCAGATCAAAGAAAGTAATTTGGATTTTAGTGATGTAAGTGCAAGGCGCTTGAACGAACACGGTACGATTAGTAAGAGGAGAGAAAAGCAACGCCGCAATTGTATTGCTAAAGTCCAAATTTATTTTCTCTGGTGTTACCTGAACCTTAATCCTGAACCTGTAAGGATCAGGTGGTAACAACCTAAGGCATTTTAGGTTCACTCACCAAGAGT
>JBLIIL010000033.1:0-22606 GCA_047634755.1 Methylophilaceae bacterium | reverse complement strand
TAATTACAAAAAAGTCAAAATATGACAACCTCCAACCAGAAAGGTTTACCCATCAACAGTAAATTAAGTAGTTATTTACAACAGTAATGATATTATAAAAAAACGATTTTTTTATTACTATGATGTTGTAATCCCCCCATTATTAACTGCAGCTAAAAGTAGAAACTAAGCGGCCAAAGCTAACTTTTGCTTTGAGGTCATACCATTCGGTCGTTCGTGATTGTATGTCCATAGCCAATCTGTGGAAAATTGCTGTACTTTGAAGCACAAATAACCAGATTCTGCGGGGAAGAACTTTACGGTCTCAGCAACGCTTTCAAACAAGTGATGTAATAATCGAGCTCGTACAAAATCAGCGTTAGGATTGCAAAAGCCACCCTCATCACTTAACTTAATGCCGCTTGTAAAAAAGGCGCATTCCGAAAGGGTGCGCCTAAATTCAAAAAATCATTATTAGCGGAAATAAATAGTGTTTAAGACTCCTCATTTCGCAAAAACACCCATTCGTCATCTGTTGATTGCGTCTCACTAAACTGATAACCATTAGCATCAAAAGCTTTAATCTGTTCAGGCTGTTCAATTTTATGGTCAATGATGTAACGGCTCATTAATCCACGGGCTTTTTTGGCGTAGAAGCTAATAATTTTATATTGACCATTTTTTTCATCTTTAAACACTGGCGTAATAATGCGTGCGTCCAGTTGTTTGGCTTTAACCGCTTTAAAATATTCATTAGACGCCAAGTTAATCAGTACTTTATCGGCTAATGCAGGCTCCTCTTCTAATGAAACTTTGAGCTGCTCGCCCCAAAAATCATATAAATTGCTACCGCTGGCATTCGCTAATCTTGTCCCCATTTCTAATCGATAAGGCTGTATATAATCAAGTGGCTTCAATACGCCATATAAACCAGACAAAATACGTAAATGTTTTTGCGCAAAATCAAAACCAGCTTTATCTAACGTAGCTGCATCAAGCCCCGTATAAACATCACCATTAAAAGCCAAAATAGCTTGCTTGGCATTTTCTGCATTGAAAGGTGGTGACCATGATTGAAAGCGGCTTAAATTGAGTCCCGCCAACTTATCACTAAGCTTCATTAAACTTACAACGTCTTGCACAGAGAACGCTTGCAACTGTTCTATTAAGAGAGCAGATTGTGCTAAATAACGTGGCTGACTCGCAGACTGCGTGACAGTTGGTGTTTCAAAGTCTAAGTTTTTAGCGGGTGAAATAACGAGCAACATAAAGTTTGGCTTTCCTAGCTTAGGTAATAATCAGCATTATCATTGACATCATACTTCAGCTCATGATGCCTTAAAAAAAGAGGTTACTCAAGCCTAAAGAATAAGACAAGCCCACTATTCAATATTTGTATCTTTTTGCATACTTTCATCGTATACAGTGGCCCTGTTGCATCCAGATTTTTTAGCATAATAAATGGCGATATCAGCATGCTTGAGCAGTTCTTGTTGCGTCCTACCATGCAAGCCGAACAGTACAATGCCAATACTTGCCGTACTCTTACAATCAACGTCTCCTAAATGATACAGTTCATGAAGGTTCGCCAGTATTAGCTTGGTGATTTGATCTACCGTCTCTAAAGCCTCTTGAGCATTTTCATTCAAGTTTTCTAGCACAATCACAAACTCATCTCCACCAAACCTTGATACGGCATCACTTATACGTATGCTTTTCTGTAACAGTTCAGCAACTTGGATGAGCAAAACACTCGCCTGCACATAAGCAAGTAACATTGCTAAAATGAATTAGAAATTTTGGCCTTTGTATTAAAAGTAAGGAGTTGTGCCAATTGCTCTTCTTGCACGACCATTTGGTCTGTATTCTCTGCGATAAGACTTACACTCAATCATCAGGTGATTTATATTTATATTGTAAAAATCAACATAAGGGTGCACATGGTGCTCGCTCGACTATAATAGTCGTATTCTTTAGTTGGATTACTTGATAGTTAACAAAATGCAAAGCTTTGGCCTTTATATTATCGGTGATGAAATTCTCTCAGGCAAGCGTAAAGATGCGCATTTATGCAAAGTGATTGAGTTACTTGCGGTGCGTGGCTTACAGTTGAATTGGGCGCACTTCTTAGGTGATACCCCTGAACAAATCGCTAGCTTACTGAAATCCAGTATGGCTCGTGGTGATATTGTATTCAGCTTTGGTGGTATTGGTGCCACACCTGATGACTTCACGCGACAATGTGCTGCTGATGCAGCAGGTCTGCCGATTGAGCGCCATGGTGGTGCGGTGGCAGAAATTGAAGCGCAATATGGTGAAAGTGCTTACCCCAAGCGGGTATTGATGGCTGACTTTCCACAAGGTGCTGATTTAATTCCTAACCCAGTGAATCGCGTAGCAGGCTTTAGTATTAAAGAGCATTACTTTGTACCCGGCTTTCCTGAAATGGGCCACCCGATGGTGGAATGGGTGTTAGAAAGGTATTACTCGCATTTATTTCATCAAACTGATTATATTGAATCTTCTATTTTAGTCACTGAAGCAGGTGAAAGTGATTTGATTGATTTAATGAATGCGATGTTAATCCAATATCCAGCGCTTAAAATATTTAGTCTGCCAAAGTCTAATCAGCATCGCACGACTGAGCTAGGGATGAAAGGTGAAAGTGAGCCAGTACAAGCCGCGATGAAAATGCTTAAAAAGGAAGTCTCTGCTTTAGGCTTTCCTTGGATAGATATCGCCAACTAAGCAATTAAGTATGTGCTGTTTCACGCATCACAAACACCGCAAGAACACTAATTGCCGCCATAGCTGATACGTAATAACCTACCCACGACAAGCCACCTGTGATGGCTAACCATTGTGAAACACTTGGCGCAAAGGATGCTCCAAGTATGCCGCCAAGTTGATAAGCCAAACCAGCGCCGGTATAACGCACTGCAACCGGAAATTGTTCTGGCAAATAAGCGCCCATCGGCGCGAATGTTGCACCCATTAAGAATAAGGCCAATGATAGAAATGCAGTAACCGTCACAATAGAGGCGCTTCCCATTAATGGACTCATAGCAAAACCTAGTATCACTGACAATAAACCACTGATGAGTAAAACAGGGCGACGTCCATATCGATCTGACAACCATGCGGATATCGGTGTTGCTAACGCCATAAATACGACTGCGACACAAAGCATAAGCAATAAATCTTGCCTTGCCATACCCAGCTGTTTAGTACCGTAGCTTAAGCAAAAGACGGCAGCGGTATAAAACAAGTTGTAGCACACCACCATTGCCATTGCGCCTAATAACACAGGTTTTAAGTGTGTTTTTAAGAGCGCCTTAACAGGCATAACATGGATTGCTTGATTTGCTAATGCTTTTGCGAAAGCAGGGGTTTCTGTCAATTTAAAGCGTACATACAAACCAACACCGACTAACAACGCACTCAGGATAAAAGGCAAGCGCCAACCCCATGCTTTGAATTGCGCATCACTTAAGAAGAAACTTAAGCCGAGAAAACTAAGTGTTGCAAATAGGAAGCCGACTGATGGGCCGAGTTGTGGAAACATACCAAACCATCCTCGCTTGCCTTTCGGTGCATGCTCGGTCGCTAATAAAGCAGCGCCGCCCCACTCGCCGCCTAAGCCGATGCCTTGCCCAAAACGCAACACACAGAGTAATAATGGCGCCCAAAATCCTAAGGTGTCATAACCTGGTAATAAGCCGATGAGTAAGGTAGAAATACCCATCACCAGCAAAGAAGCTGCAAGGGTTGTTTTACGTCCAACCTTATCGCCAAAATGACCAAACAAGATGGCGCCGAATGGCCTTGCGATAAAGGCAAGACCAAACGTGAGAAATGCATTTAAAGTTTGAACAGCTGGGTCACTAGCGGGAAAGAAGACTTGCCCAATGACCAAGGCAGATGCCATCGCATAGATATAAAAATCATAAAACTCAATGGCTGTTCCGATAAAACTGGCGAAGGCAATCTGACTAGTCGATGCTTTTTTCATCCTCTAATGATAAAAGCGTATCGGACATTTTCAAAGGTTTATTTAATGCAGATTCGGCATCCTTGACTGTCTTTTTAGGTTGCCAGCCACCGCCTAACGCTTTGAACAAATCCACTGATGCATTCAGTGTATTCTGTCGATTTTGCACAAAAGCTTGTGATGCTTGAATGTGGCTGCGTTTTGCATCCAACACATGTAAGTAAGCAGAATAGCCTACTTTATAACGGTTTTGTACGATATCAAGCATCGATTGTGTCGTTGCTTTTTTAGAAGCTGCAACCGTTTCAATCGCCTTGTATTGTCGTAAATTAACCAAGGCATCATTCACTTCTCTAAACGCTTTTGCCACCGCACTGATATAAGCCTGTAAAGCTTGCTTTTGTTTGGCTGTTGCTTGATCCACTTTGGCATCTAACCGTCCTGCGTTAAAAATCGGCAAGTCCAAACTCAAGCCAAGAGACCAAACACGTGAAGCTTTTTTCAACAGATCACCCAGCTCTAAACTTTCACCTCCATAGTTACCTGTTAGTGAAATGCTAGGATACAGAGCGGCTTTTGCTGAACCGATATTAGCATTAGCCGCAATCAAATCTTGTTCAGCTTGCATGACATCTGGTCGTCGTTCTAATAAAGCAGATGGCAAACCCACAGGTGGCATTGGTGGCAAAGGCAAATGCATTAAATCATCTTCAGGCACGGTTAACTCTTCTAGCGTCAAGATAATCAGCACATGTTCAGCCAACCTTCTTTGCCGTTTAAACTCTTGTGTCTGTATCAACAAATCATTTCTGACGAGTTCTGATTGGTGTACATCTAACATAGACATAATGCCACCTTTCTCACGCCGCTTAGTAAGCGCAAGTACGTCTTCAGCAACAGTTAAATTTTTGGCGGTGTCTTTGATTTGCGAATCTATTCTGCGAATCTGCAGGTAGCTGCTCACAACCAGACTTTCAATGGTGAGCTCAACGGTTTCTTTTGCATAGACTGTCGATAGATAGTTGGCTCGTGCACTTTCTTTTGCACGTGTTAATTTACCCCAAAAATCTAATTCAATCGATGAGCGTAGGCTTAAATCAAAAGAGTCACGTGGATTTTGGCCAAATGCTGGAAATGCACCTACCTCTGTTACTCGGTTACGTTGTCCATTACCGCCCAAATCGACTGTTGAAAATAAGTAAGACCCTGCCTCCCGCATTTGCGCATCAGCCTCTTCAACCCGCGCCACCGCCGTTTTAATATCGGTATTACTTTTGTAAGCTTTTTCAACCAGCATGTTTAATGTTGGGTCTTGATACAAAGTCCACCATTGAGTAGGAATTTCTTTTATTGGTGACAATGCAACATCACCATACGTTTCTGGTAATGGGATTGATGGCCGGAAGTAATCCAAATCCAAAATCGTGCAACCTGGCAACACCGTCAATGCAAGGATGATGCCAAGCTTATTGATTGCTGGATTCATTTTACATCCTCTACTTCAGCTTCTACATGCCCATGATGTCTCACTTGGTTTTCATTCGTTAGCCAAGTAAAGAATAGTGGAATAAATATGGTGGCAACAAAGGTGGCTAAAATCATACCGCCAAAGACCCCCGTCCCCATTGATTGCCTTGCTGCTGCGCCAGCACCAGTCGCAACTACTAATGGTACAACGCCTAAAACAAAGGCCATTGATGTCATGATAATCGGTCTAAAACGCAGCCTTGCCGCCTCTAATGCAGCTTGCGCGACAGGCATGCCTTCTTCCATTTTCTGGCTAGCAAATTCCACAATCAAAATGGCATTCTTTGTCGCCAAGCCAATCAAGGTAATCAAGCCAATTTGGAAGTAAATATCATTCGGCATGCCGCGGAATAGAACGGCTAATAGTGCACCCGTTAATGCAAATGGCACGGCCATAATTACAGCTAGTGGTAATGCCCACGTTTCAAATTGCGCGGCTAAAATTAAGAACACCATAATAATGGCAAAGCCAAAGGCGAGCATCGCTGCATTGCCTGTGCGTTTCTCTTGGTAAGCTTGCCCTGTCCATGCAATTTTATAACCATCTGGTAAACTGGCTTTCGCAAGTCGCTCTACCGTATTAATGGCATCACCAGAACTCACACCAGGGGCGCCACTACCGAATATTTTGGCTGACAATAAACCGTTAAAGCGTTCCAGCTGCTCTGCACCAATAACATTGTGAACCTTACTAATCGCTGACAATGGAATCATATTTCCTTTGGGGTTCGCTTCAGTTGGTTGGCTACGCACATAGACTTTACCTAAGTCTTTAGGCTGCATTCTAAAGCCTGCTTCAGCTTGTAATTGCACGCGATAAGTGCGGCCATTTTTATTGAAATCATTGACATAATATTGCCCCATAGTGCTTTGTAATGTTGTGTAAATATCAGCAATATTCACATTAAGCGAAATTGCTTTTGCTTCATCCACTTCTATTTCCAACTGCGGTACCGTTGGACGGAAAAAGCTATTCAACCCAGTCAAGCTTGATTCTGCACGCATTGCACCCATCAAATTGTTCATCACTTGTGCGAGTTTAATGGGATCGGAATCACGCTGACTTTGCACATACACTTCAAAGCCACCTGCTGAACCCAAACCACGAATGGCAGGCGGATTCACTGCAAAGCCCAAACCATCTGGCTGCATCATCCCGATACCGGTTAATTTACCCACCATGTCATCTGCAGTTTTGCTTCTTTCATCCCAGTCAGCTAACCTGACAAACATAGTCGCCGCATTGGTTTTATTACCACCAGTGAACAACTCAAATCCGTTAATAGCAAACTGAGCTACCGCGGCTTCATCTTGTGCAATCGTAGCACGAATGTTTTCAGTGGTTTTACTTGTCCTACTTAAAGTCGCATTATCTGGCATCACAATGGCCGAGATAATATAGCCTTGGTCTTCTGCTGGCACAAGACTCCCTGGCACCACGTGAAAAAGGACTAGCATCGCGATAATAAAGCCACCAAATGCAACACCACCAATGATTTTATGGTGCAAGGTTAAGTTAACCGTATTGTTATATAAATGAGATAACCATTTGAAGCCGCTATTGAATTTTCTAAAAAAAGCATTTTCTTTTCTATGAGTATTTTTTAGAATCATGGCACATAATGCAGGTGTTAGCGTCAATGCCACTACACCTGAAATTACCACCGCAATCGCGATGGTAATTGCAAATTGCCGATAGAGTTGTCCTGCGATACCACCTTGGAAAGCAACTGGTACAAATACCGCGCAGACCACTAATGTCATCGCAATCACAGCCCCAGATACTTGGCTGATTGATTTAGCGGCTGCTTGAAATGGGTTCAATCCCTCTTCCGCCATTAATCTTTCAGTATTTTCTAGCACCACAATTGCATCATCAACCACAATACCGACGGCCAGAATCATGGCGAATAATGTCAACAAGTTGATTGAGAAGCCAAAAATATAAAGTCCAGCAAATGTACCAATGAGTGAAATAGGCACCGCAATAACGGGGATAAGTGTTGCGCGCAAATTCTGCAAGAATAGGAACACCACTAAAACAACCAATACTAAGGCTTCAACAAACGTATGTAATACCTCATCAATCGTCGAAGCAACGAAATCACTGGTGTCATAAGGAATAGCATAGGTCATGCCTTCAGGAAAGCCTTCTTGCAATTCGGCTAGTTTCGTTTTAATTGCGCCAGCCGTATCCAATGCGTTAGCACCACTTTGCAAGAACACGAGAATCGCCACACCCGTCTCACCGTTTAAGGTTGATGAGGTGTTATAACTTTGCGCACCCAGCTCAATACGGGCAACATCTTTCAGATACAAAATGCCGTTGGGGCCGTCAGCTCGAACAATGATATTGCCGAACTCTTCGGGCTTTAACAAACGGCCTTTTGCCGTCACGGTATAGATTAATTGTTGGCTATCTGGTGCAGGATTTGCACCAATTTTACCTGCCGCATACTGATTATTTTGTGCACTAACTGCATTGGCAATATCCGTTGTGCTAATGCCTAATTGCGCCATACGGTCTGGACGCAGCCAAACACGCATTGAATAATCTTGCCCACCGACAATAGTCGCATCACCCACTCCTTTGGTGCGTTTCATCTCATCCAATACATTTAGCGTGGCGTAGTTACTTAGGTATAAACGATTATGTTTTTCATTGGTCGATGTCAACATCGCCGCCATCAAAATATCATTCGATTTTTTCTTTACGATTAAACCATTTCGACGTACTTCAGCTGGTAGTCGCGGCGTTGCAATATTCACACGGTTACTGACATTAAAGGTCGCTTGATCAACATCCGTACCAATATCAAACGTAGCCGTTATCACTAAGACGCCACTAGAATCTGCACTAGAACTAAAGTACAGTAGATTATCAATGCCGTTCAATTGCTCTTCAATCGGCGCTGCCACGGTTTTAGAAAGCGTATCGGCACTTGCACCAGGGTAGCTGGCAGTAATTTGAACCGTCGGCGGTGCGATTTCAGGATATTGTGCAATCGGCAACTGAAAAGCAGCTGCTAACCCTGATAGCACAATAATGATCGACAATACTGAGGCAAATATCGGCCTAGTAATAAAAAACTTGGTCATAATCTATTTACCTATTCTTTACATTACTTTTTATCGTCATGATTTTTTGGTGCATCAGTCGCATTATTGATTGGTGGTGAAGGCTGCTTAGGTGCTACAGGTGCGCCAGGTCGAACTTTAATCAAATTATCAACAATCACTTTATCGCCTTGTTTTAAACCGCCTAATATTACCCAGTCTTGACCACTCCAACTACCCACTTGTACTGGCTTAACAGCAGCAACAGTATGCCCTTCATCATCGGTTTCTGCGACGAATACAAATTTACCTTGCTCACTAGAGAGCACAGCAGCTTGCGGCACTAAGAACACGCCTTCATTACTGCCTGTCGTCACACGGATGCGAACAAACTGACCAGGCATCAATTTTTTATTTGCATTTTTAAACTCTGCGCGTAACTGCTGTGTGCCTAATGCAGGATCGATACTGCTGGCTGAAAAGTTTAATTTACCCGTCTCTGGATATTGGGTTCCGTCAGGTAAGATTAAATCAATACCTTCTACCGACTCACTTGTAAGCATGCCTCCTAATTGTGCTAATTCAGAATCAGACAAGCTAAAGCGCACCCAGATTGGTGAGGTTTGCACAATCGTCGTTAACAAACTCGTGTTGGCATTAACCAGCGCACCTTCTGAATACTGAAAACGACCTGCCATACCGCTCTCAGGCGCTTTTACTGTTGCATAAGACAAATTCAACTCAGCCTCATGCAACATGGCTCTAAACTCTTGAACACTGGCATCTGCTATCGCATGATCAGACACAGCGTTATCATATTCCCGTTGGCTAATCGACTTGGTATCTAAAAGCGTTTTTAATCGTTCAGCTTCTCGCTTAGTTTGTTGCAAACGTGCATTTTTCTGTGCAAGATGCGCACGCGCTTGCGTTACTTTCATTTTATAAGGTACAGGATCAAGTAAGAACATCGGCTGCCCTGCTTTAATCTCAGCACCTTCTTCAAATAATTTCTTCAATATAATGCCACCGACACGCGGTCTTATTTCAACTTCTTTGGCACCCTCTGTTTGCGCAACAGCTTCTGCTTGAATCGGTACAGTCGCTGGTTGAACTTCTAGCACGCTCACTGACATTGCCGGCATTGTAGGTGGTTGCTGCGAATCTGGGCCTTGTTGCCCACATGCCATCAATATAAGTGTAGCTCCAATAGTGAGCATCGCGTGTTGTGTTTTATGAGTAAGGTTAACCATTGCAGCCTCTATATTAATATTGTTCAAATAGCGTTAAACTTGCAAACATTCAAGATTGAATGTATATTATATACAAACAAGAATGTATGTAAATAGTTTTTACCGCAAGATTCTGAAAGCTTCATAAAAGGTTCACGGAAAATATGGTTCGCAAGACAAAAGAAGATGCAGAGGTTACGCGTCAGCGCATTATTAAGGCGGCTCGTGAGCTATTCTCACAAAATGGGGTTAGCAAAACTAGTTTGGAAAAAATCGCCAAACATGCCGGCGTCACGCGTGGTGCAGTGTATTGGCACTTTGAGAATAAAACAGCGTTATTTCACATCATGCGTGAACAAGTATTCCTCCCCTTCATTGACCGCATTGATGACACGCTATTGGCTAGCACCAGTGAGAAAAATCCGTTAAAGCGCATCGAAAACTTCTTGTTAGCCACCATACACACACTTAACGAAGACCAGGCCACACGTCAAACGTACGAAGTACTCATGATTAAATGTGAGTATGTTGACGAGCTTGCCGACGTATTACAACAAATTCTGATCAACTGCTCTGACATTGTCGAAAAGATTGAACAAGTCTATCAAGATGCGCACCGTCAACACCTCATTAACCCCAATCATTCCCCAGCAGACCTTGCAATGGATACCCATTTATTCTTTGGCGGTCTCTTGCATATGTGGGTAAAAGACATCGAAGGAAAACGATTTAGAAACCAAGCAGAAGCACTGGTTAAGACACACATTAATTTACGTCAGAAATAAATGAACAAGTATCGTCATTCTCCACAGCTTTAACCTGTAACTCTCAGTAAAAATATTCATTAAAAATCATCAATATTTTGGTTCCCTAGAAGCTAAATTGCGTATAATATAGTCAACCTTTTCGTTAAACACTATTAGATATGCAAATTGGTCACATTACGCTAAAAAATAATTTGGTCGTCGCCCCTATGGCTGGCGTCACAGATAGACCTTTCCGCCAATTGTGTAAAAAAATGGGTGCTGGCCTTGCTGTTTCTGAAATGGTGACATCAAATTCATTACTTTATGGCAGTGAAAAAACGCGACGTCGCGCCAACCACGAAGGCGAAGTTGATCCTATTTCTGTACAAATTGCAGGTGCAGATCCAGCGATGATGGCTGAAGCTGCGAAACATAATGTAGACAATGGCGCGCAAATCATTGATATCAATATGGGTTGCCCAGCTAAGAAAATCTGTAATGTCATGGCAGGTTCTGCATTACTCAAAGATGAGCCGCTCGTCTCACGAATTTTAAAAGCAGTAGTGGGCGCAGTTGATGTGCCTGTCACACTTAAGATTCGCACAGGTTGGGATAAGGACAATCGCAACGCCATACAAATCGCCAAAATGGCAGAAGACATTGGTATCCAAGCTCTAGCAATGCATGGCCGCACGCGCGCTTGTGCTTATAAAGGTGATGCGGAATACGATACGATTGCGGCAGTTAAAGACGCGATTAATATTCCACTAATTGCCAATGGTGATGTTACCACGCCAGAAAAAGCCAAATATGTTTTAGATTACACGGGTGCAGATGCTGTGATGATTGGTCGCGCTGCACAAGGACGGCCTTGGATTTTCCGTGAAATACAACATTTCTTAGAGACAGGCACACACCTGCTACCACCAACGGTAGAAGAAATTCATACGGTCATGCTAGAACATCTACATGGTTTATATGCATTTTATGGTGAGTTATCTGGCATGCGAGTTGCACGTAAGCACATTTCTTGGTACACAAAAGGTTTAGTTGGTTCAGCCGCTTTCCGTCACCATATGAACACCTTGCAAACAACAGAACTACAATTACAATCTATTAGTGATTTCTTCTCGGAGCTACAATCACGAAGTGAGCGACTTGTCTACGAAGACGCTAACACCAAAACAACCAAAGAACCGAAAGCGGCATAATGGGCGGATCATCCAAGCTAGGCGAAAGCGTTAAAGAATCACTAGAGGATTACTTCACACACTTAGAAGGCGAGCAGCCTCATGCAATTTACGATATGGTCCTAGCTTGCGTTGAAAAGCCGATGTTGGAATATATCCTAAATAAAGTCAGAGGCAACCAAAGTAAAGCCGCTGAAATATTAGGTATCAACCGAAACACATTACGAAAAAAAATGGCGACGCACAATATAGATTAAGCTTTTAGCCAATAACAATCTGTCGTCAATAATCACAAATAAGGCAGTCAGTTATACAGTATCACTGTTTAACACTCGCCAACCATATTCATTAAACATTAAATTACAACTATTTAAATTAAAGCTATTTAAAGTAAAACTATGGCAAACATCAGAAGAGCACTCATCAGCGTTTCAGACAAAACAGGTGTTGTTGAACTGGCGCAAAGTCTACATGCACTAGGCATCGAAATTCTTTCAACTGGTGGTACCGCCAAACTATTCCGTGAAAACGACATTCCTGTGATTGAAGTCAGTGACTACACTGGGTTCCCTGAAATGTTAGATGGTCGCGTCAAAACGTTGCACCCTAAAGTACATGGTGGTTTATTAGCCCGTCGTGATTTGCCGGCTCATGTGAAAACCATGCAAGAATCAGACATTCCAAACATCGACATGTTAGTGGTTAATCTCTACCCATTTGAAACAACAGTAGCGAAGCCTGATTGCAAACTAGAAGACGCAATTGAGAATATTGATATTGGCGGTCCAGCCATGTTGCGTTCAGCGGCAAAAAATTGGAAAGACGTTGCCGTGATGAGCGATACAGGCCAATATGCAGCGGTGATTGCTGAACTCAATGCAAACAATAGCCAACTGACTGAGAAAACAACATTCGCGCTATCAGTAGCGGCATTCAACCGTGTCAGCAACTACGACGGTGCGATTAGTGATTACCTGACTAGCTTTAACGAAGACGGCACACGTAATGCCTATCCAGACCAAATGAATACGCGCTTTACCAAAGTGCAAGAACTACGCTATGGTGAAAACCCACATCAAAGTGCGGCTTTCTACCAAGATCAATGCCCTGCCCCAGGTACATTGGTGACAGCAGAGCAATTGCAAGGTAAAGAGCTCAGCTTCAACAACATCAATGACGCCGATGCAGCATGGGAAGCGGTTAAATCTTTCGACAGCAATGCCTGTGTGATTGTGAAGCATGCGAACCCATGTGGTGTAGCATTAGCAGATACCGCATTAGAAGCTTATAGCAAAGCATTTAAAACAGATTCAACCAGCGCATTTGGTGGCATTATCGCCTTCAATATGCCAGTGGACAAAGCCGCCGCCGAAGCAGTTTCACAGCAGTTCTTAGAACTGTTAATTGCACCAGAATATACCGAAGAAGCATTAGCGATTTTTAGCTCTAAAAAGAATGTGCGTGTATTAAAAATTGCTTTACCAACTGGTGGTGACACACCTTGGGAACAAGGTCGCAATTCACACGATACAAAACGCGTTGGTTCAGGCCTATTGGTACAAACATCGGATATCCATGAGTTAACAATGACTAACTTAACAGTCGTGACTAAAAAACAACCGACACCAGCACAAATGAAAGATTGTTTGTTCGCATGGAATGTGGCGAAATACGTTAAATCAAATGCCATTGTATTCTGTGGTGATGGCATGACACTAGGCGTAGGTGCTGGCCAAATGAGTCGCGTTGATAGTACAAAAATTGCTGCGATTAAAGCAGAGTATGCAGGTTTGAGCTTGGAAGGTTCTGTCGTGGCTTCTGATGCATTCTTCCCATTCCGTGATGGTGTCGATGTGCTAGCAGACGCAGGAGCGATTTGTGTGATTCAACCAGGTGGCAGCATGCGTGATGACGAAGTCATTGCAGCAGCTGATGAACGTGGCTTAGCCATGATCATGACTGGCGTTCGTCACTTTAGACATTAATCAACGGCAACAAGGAAATAATCGCATGAAAGTTTTGGTCATTGGTTCTGGTGGGCGTGAACATGCGCTTGCTTGGAAAATCACAGAAAATAAAGAAGTCAGCCGCGTCTACGTAGCGCCAGGTAATGCTGGCACTGCAACGAACTCAAACATGATCAATGTCGCTATTACTGATATTGATGAACTGGTACAGTTTGCTAAAGATGAAAATATAGCCGTAACCATCGTTGGTCCAGAAGCACCGCTTAGCCAAGGCGTAGTAGATAAATTTCAAGTAGCTGGCCTGAAAATATTTGGTCCAACACAAGCAGCAGCACAACTAGAGTCATCTAAAGATTTTTCTAAAGCCTTTATGATTCGCCACAACATTCCTACTGCAGCCTATGAAACGTTTTCTGACGCTAAGCCTGCTCACGGTTATATTGACCAGCAAGGCGCACCCATTGTCATTAAAGCTGATGGTTTAGCCGCAGGTAAAGGCGTTGTCGTGGCAATGACCAATCAAGAAGCCCATGACGCCGTTGATATGATGTTAGGTGACAATAAATTTGGCGATGCAGGTGCGCGCGTTGTGATTGAAGAATTTTTAACCGGTGAAGAAGCCAGTTTTATGGTGATGGTCGATGGAACGAACATTCTGCCGCTAGCCACCAGCCAAGATCACAAACGCTTATTAGATGGCGACCAAGGGCCTAACACTGGCGGCATGGGTGCATACTCCCCTGCGCCAGTTGTCACACCAGAAATTCACGCAAAAGCCATGCGCAAAATCATCAAACCAACCGTCGAAGGTATGGCGAAAGATGGCATTCCATTCACAGGCTTCTTATACGCAGGTTTGATGATTAGCCCTAATGGCGATATCAAGACATTAGAATTCAACTGCCGCATGGGCGACCCAGAAACACAGCCTATTTTCATGCGTTTAAATTCCGACCTATTAACGTTAGTACTACATGCGATGAATGGCACATTAGACCAAGCAGAAACAGAGTGGGATAGGCGCTTTGCGCTAGGCGTAGTGATGGCTAGTGCCAACTATCCAGCCACACCAAAACTTGGCAACGAAATAACAGGTTTAGACAAGCAATTAGAAGACGCTTATGTCTTCCACGCAGGAACTAAATTAGTTAATGGCAAAGTGGTCACCAGTGGCGGCCGTGTACTCTGCGTCACCGCCTTAGGCGAAACAGTTAAGTTTGCACAACAACAAGCGTATAAAATACTAGCAGATATTAAGTTTGATGGCGCACAGCATCGCACCGATATTGGCTACCGTGCAGTTAAAGGTTAATCCGATGAGTTCAATTAATTCACAAGCCGTCTATGATTATTTACAAGGGCTACAAGCACGCATTATCGAGTCAGTCGAACTCGTCGACGGCAAAACATTCCTACACGATGGCTGGCAACGGCCTGAAGGTGGTGGTGGCAACTCTTGCATGTTGGAAGAAGGCAATGTCTTTGAACGTGCAGGTATTGGCTTCTCCCATGTATTAGGTAACAAACTGCCGCCTGCTGCCAGTGTTGCGCATCCAGAAGCGGCTGGCCGCACTTGGGAAGCCATGGGTGTATCACTCGTGTTTCATCCGCGCAATCCAATGGTGCCGACTGTGCATATGAATATCCGCTTCTTTGTAGCGAAAGCATCAAACGAAACCGAACAAGATATTTGGTGGTTTGGTGGGGGTATGGATTTAACACCTTACTATGGCTTTGAAGAAGATTGTACACATTTCCACCGCACCAACAAAGAAGCCTTAGCGTCGTTTGGTGAGGGTTTATATCCACGCTTCAAAAAAGACTGTGACGAATACTTCTATTTAAAACACCGTCAAGAACCACGCGGCATTGGTGGCGTATTCTTTGATGACTTTAACGAGCTAGGCTTTGAACAAAGCTTCGCCATGCTGCGCGCTGTGGGTGATGCATTCACCCAAGCTTACTTACCGGTTGTGCAACGTCGCAAAGACACCGTCTATGGTGAACGTGAGCGTGACTTCCAAGCTTATCGCCGTGGACGCTACGTCGAGTTTAACTTGGTGTTTGATCGCGGAACGCTATTTGGCCTGCAATCGAATGGGCGAACTGAGTCCATCCTGCTTTCCATGCCGCCGATTGTGAAATGGCGCTATGACTGGAAACCAAAAACGGGCAGCTCAGAAGCGAAGCTGTATACTGACTTTTTAATCGATAAAAACTGGATTTAATCGCACCTATGACAACCGTAGCGGCAAGCAAACAAGCACAAGATTTACTCGACTATATTGATGCTAGCCCTAGTCCATGGCATGCGGTTAACAGGTCGATTAAACAATTAGCAGAAAATGGCTTTGAGCCACTGACTGAAAACCAACCATGGCAACTCAAGAAAAATGGTCGCTATTATGTCACCCGTGATGGCGCATCTATTATTGCGTTCACATTAGGTTCAAAATTAATAGCAGAAGCTGGGTTCAGGATAGTAGGGGCTCACACTGACTCACCCGGTTTGCGTTTAAAACCAAAAGCAGCATATGCAAATAAGGGCGTTACACAACTTGGGGTTGAAGTATATGGCGGCCCAATATTAGCTACCTTTACAGACCGAGACTTGAGTATTGCTGGTCGCGTCAATGTCCGCAATGGAGACTGCTTCACCACGCACTTATTACATTTCACAGAGTCCGTTGTGCGCTTACCTAACCTAGCCATCCACATGAACCGTGATGTGAACGAAAAAGGTTTATTACTCAACAAACAAACACAATTGCCGCTAATTTTTGGCTACGCCGCTGACAGTGCTGAAGCCAAAAAACAACTAAACCAAACCATTGCAGCACGCTTAGAAATTAACCCAGCCGACATTGTCACTTGGGACTTAACCATTTACGACACGCAAAAAGGCAGTCTATGGGGACAAGATCAAGCGTTTATTGCAGACAGTCAGCTAGACAATTTAGCCTCTTGCCATGCAGCATTACAAGCGCTGATTGCTGCAAAAAGTCCTGATGCAATTAGCATCTGTGCCTTCTTTGACCACGAAGAAGTCGGTAGCGAAAGTGCAACTGGCGCAGGTGGCAGCTTCATGAGCGACACCATTCAACGCATCTGTGCTTTCTACAAAGCCAATGAAGAAGAGCGCTTACGTACTTTTTCCAACAGCTTCTTTATCAGTGTAGACATGGCCCATGCTTATCATCCGAACCATCCAACCGCCTACGAGCCTGAGCACCATGCAACAATCAACCAAGGCCCAGTGATTAAAACCAACGCCAACCAGCGCTACAGCACTAACGCTGATACTGCTGCCCGCTTTATTCAGCTCTGTAAACAAGCCAAAGTCCCCTACCAAGAATATGCCCACCGCACCGACCTAGGATGCGGCAGTACCATCGGGCCTATGATTTCAGCACAGCTAGGTATGCCAACTGTCGATGTCGGTAACCCTATGTGGGCCATGCATAGTATTCGTGAGAGTGCAGGCGTGTTAGATCACGGGTATATGATTTCAGTTCTAGAGCATCACTTCAACTCTTAAGCATCAGTAGCCAACCTAGCTTAAACCAGTCATTTTTCGCTATAATCATGATTAAAAGGGGAATTAAGTCACAATGCAAGCCATAGAAGAGTTAGTCGCAACGTTATCGGGCATAGTATGGGGACCAATCATGCTCACTTTACTGGTCGGCACTGGTTTATATCTCAGCATATTGCTCAAAGGCATGCAGTTTAGAGTGTTGCCGCATGCCATCCGTTTAATCTTCAGCAGCAATAAGGATGATGAAGGCGATATTAGCCAATTTGCAGCGTTGATGACGGCATTAGCCGCTACTGTAGGCATTGGTAACATCGTCGGCGTGGCTACAGCAATTACGTTTGGCGGACCTGGCGCTGTATTCTGGATGTGGATCACTGGATTGGTCGGCATGGCCACTAAATATAGTGAGGCTGTGTTAGCCGTTAAATACCGTGAAAAAGGGGAACATGGCATGCGCGGCGGCCCAATGTATTACTTAAGTAAGGGCGCTGGTTTACCTTGGTTAGGCACTTTATTTGCCATCTTTACTGCTTGCGCGGCCTTTGGTATTGGCAATATGACTCAGTCGAATGCCACCGCAAAAATATTTGAAACGACCTTCCAAATCCCAACAGAAATCACTGGCGTTGTACTGACCTTACTGACGGGCTTAGTGATTCTTGGTGGAATTAAATCGATTGGTAAATTCACCTCCATTCTCGTGCCATTGATGATTGTGTGCTATGTTGGTTGTTCCCTATGGGTGCTTGCCTTACACATCAATGATATTCCATCGGCATTTGGTTTAATTTTCCACCACGCCTTCAATCCCTCTGCGGCAAGTGGCGGCTTTATCGGCGCTACCATTGCTGCGGCGATGCGCTACGGTATTGCACGCGGTGTGTTTTCTAATGAATCTGGCTTAGGATCTGCCCCCATTGCTGCCGCGGCCGCTCGAACCAATGACCCTGTTAAACAGGCATTAGTGAGCATGACACAAACCTTTATTGACACTTTATTCGTTTGCACGATGACTGCTTTAGTGATTTTAACGGCTAGCAGCTGGACGCAAGGGGTTAGTGCTGGTGAACTGACTAGCGCAAGTATTGCAGAAACGCTTGGTGTCCCTGGCAGTATTTTCGTTGCTGTTGCTACGGCATTCTTTGCATTCTCCACACTTATTGGCTGGAGTTATTACGGTGAAAAAGCCATCGAGTTCTTGTTTGGTGGAAAAGCCATTAAAGTTTACCGCGTATTTTTCACAGCTGCTGTCATGGTCGGCGCGATCATAAGCCTAGAATTTGTTTGGAACTTCTCTGACTTAATGAATGGACTGATGGCAATCCCAAACTTAATTGGCTTACTATTACTCTCTAAAATCATTAAACAAGAAACAGACCGTTACTTTACTGGGCTTAAAAAGTAACTAGGAAAAGAAAAGATGATTAACATGACAGGTCGGGGTACATGGGCAAACCGTTGGACATTTATTTTGGCTACAACGGGTTCTGCCATTGGCTTAGGTAATATTTGGAAATTACCTTACATGATCGGAGTGAATGGTGGCAGCGCCTTTGTCTTGATTTATATACTTAGCATTCTATTGGTTGGTATTCCCTTACTAATGACAGAGGTCATGCTAGGTAGACGGATGCAAAAAAATCCAATGGATGCAATGCGCGATTTAGCAAAAGAATCGAATACATCACCTGCTTGGCGCTATATTGGCGCAATGGGTATGCTGACCGGCGTACTGATTTTATGCTTTTATAGTGTCGTTGGTGGATGGGTGTTGAGTTATGTTAGCCAAGCAGCACAAGGCAGCTTCACCAATATCACAGGGATTGAGTCTGGAGCTCACTTTGATGCGCTGTTAGCCTCACCACTCACTTTACTTTTTTGGCATACGATTTTTATGATGATCACAATGACTATCGTCGCTAGAGGTGTGACTGCTGGTTTAGAAAAAGCGAATAATTTTTTAATCCCTTCTCTGTTTACCATTTTGGTGGTATTACTTGGGTATAGTATGTCAGTCGGAGATATGGCAGCATCAGTAACCTTTATGTTCACCCCTGACTTCTCAAAAATCACAGCCACTGCGGCTTTAAATGCGCTAGGACATGCCTTTTTCTCACTGAGTATCGGCATGGGTTCCATTATGGTTTATGGATCTTACTTACAGCGTGATGCCTCTATTGCCCGCACATCTATTTATATCGCAATCGCTGACAGCTTATTAGGTTTATTTGCTGGATTAGCCATCTACGCATTGGTGTTTGCCAACCAACTAGAACCGGGGGCGGGTCCCGGCCTTATCTTCCAAACATTGCCTATCGCATTTGGTCATATGCCTTGGGGTAACTTCTTTGGCACCTTATTCTTTATTCTAGTGGCATTTGCAGCGGCTACATCAGCCATGTCTTTAGTCGAGCCGACCATTGCTTGGATTGTTGAAAATACCAAAGCTAGCCGCAAACTAGCTGCTACAGGGCTAGGTCTCTTAATATGGACCGTTGGTGTTGCAGTGCTGCTCTCATTTAATATATGGCAAGATGTGAAAGTGGTATTTCGTTTAGGTATATTCGATACACTGGATAAACTCACCAGCACAATCATGTTGCCACTTGGTGGATTACTGATGGCTATATTTGCAGGATACTTTATGCAGAAGCAGTATTCACAGCAAGAACTCAACCTTAAAAAGAGCAGTTATCAATTATGGCGGCTTGCTAATAGCTTCATCGCGCCAATTGCTATTATTGCTGTCTTCATATTGCTGCTAAATAGTTAACAGCAACAAATGCTAGACATAAAAAAGCCAGCAATACGCTGGCTTTTTATTCAAATCACTTAATTTACAATGACAATACCCACTTAACGATAGATTTAATATCTGCGTCTTTAACTTGTGGACTGTTTGCTGGCATTGGAATAGGACCCCAAACACCACTACCTCCTGCTTTAACTTTAGCAACTAGCTTTGCTTCAGCTGAAGCATCACCTTTATATTTTGCCGCAACATCCTTAAGACCAGGACCTAATACTTTTTTATCCACACCATGGCAAGCTAAACATCCGCTTTTCTTTGCCAGTGATTCACTTGCTGATGCTTGCCCTGCCATCATTAACGCACCAGTTGCTAATACTAGTAAAAATGCTTTCATTTTATCTCCTTAAACACTTGAAACAATCGCGAATCTAAAGACTCTATGTTACCTACAATTAAAAAATCTTCAACAATGTACATCTGTAATCAATAGTGTAACGCCGCGTCGTATTAAAAAGTTGACGAACATCAATATTTTTTAATTACATACCTCTAATTACATTGTTTCAACAGAATACTCAGCACTTAACACATGCTTACGACCAGGATTAATAACCACCATATTATCTAAAGCATTCGTGGTTTCTACACAAATGGTTTTACGCCATTCATCCCCTGTGCCCATATCACTCATTTGTGCCACTTTTTCTTCACCTGGGTTCCAAACAACAGTCGTAGAACTACCTGATTTTGAAACATGAATAATACGATTGTAGCCTTTATCATGAATGGCGCAATCGCTACTATGGTCAATATACACTCGATCATACTCGCCACCATCAAACGTGAGCGCATTGTGTTCTACATTGCGCTCATACCTAAGCCGTTTATCTGCGTACACATAATCTTGCAAACCTGTAATTTCAATATTACCAATATCGCTCACATTAAAGTAAGTATGTAAGGCCTCACTAATAACAAATGGATGTTCTGCAAGGTTAGTCGTCGCCAAATCAACCCGCAAACGGCGTCCTATGGTAATCACCAAGCTAAGCCCGTAAGGATATGACAGTTGACGCTTAGCCTCATCAGTCACCTGCATGATTAGCGTAATCCGTGTTGCACCCGTTGGGGTCGCATCAATATCCATTACACGCCATGGAATCACACGCGCAAAACCATGTGGACAAAAAGTACTATTGGTTGGGTGGTTACCAAACCAAGGCCAACAAATAGGTACACCGCCACGGATAGAGCGACCTTTGGTAAACCTTGCATTACTAGATGTCCACAACACAGGTGCTGACAAAAACTTTGGTTGCCAAGCCATAACGTGCGCACCTTGCAACGCAATTTTAGCCGTCGCTAACGGGTTATCAATTTCTAAGTACTGTTGACCAGAGTCGTCCTGCGTCTGGTTAACATGCGGGTGTAATTTAAGTCGTTTTTTTGTGACTGGCATATTCTCTAACATTGCTGCCTCTGTATTCATCCTTATCCTTTTTCAATTTGCGAGACATCACGTACTGCACCAAAGGCAGCACTTGTACTCATCGCTGCATAAGCACGCAAAGCAGGTGAAACCTGACGGTCTCGATCAATTGGCTTCCATGCATTCTTTCCTTTTGCATCCATTTCAATGCGTCGTGTTGCTAAATCAGCATCGCTTATTTTCAAATGAATCGACCTGTTAGGGATGTCAATTTCAATCGTATCGTCTTCTTCCACAAGCCCAATGGCACCGCCTTCTGCCGCTTCTGGCGAAGCATGTCCAATACTTAAACCAGATGTTCCGCCTGAAAAGCGCCCATCCGTCAGCAGAGCACATTCTTTGCCTAACCCTTGAGACTTCAAGTAAGAAGTGGGATACAACATCTCTTGCATACCTGGCCCGCCTCGCGGCCCTTCATAGCGGATGATGACCACATCTCCCGCTACCACCTTATCGGCAAGAATCGCTTCAACTGAAGCATCTTGCGACTCAAAGATACGCGCACGTCCAGTAAATTTTAAAATACTGTCATCAACACCTGCTGTTTTAACGATACAGCCATCTAATGCAATATTACCGAACAACACAGCCAACCCACCATCCAGTGAGTAAGCATGTGCCAAATCACGAATACAACCGTTAGCACGGTCATCATCCAAGGTTGGGTAAAGCATGCTCTGTGAGAAAGCAATTGTTGTTCTAATGCCGCCTGGTGCCGCACGGTAGAATTTTTTAACGTCTTCGTCTTGTGTGACTTGAATATCCCATTTATCGAGCGCATCGCCCATGGTTGCACTGTGCACTGTTGGTGTTTCACGATGAATTACCCCAGCGCGATCTAGCTCGCCTAAAATACCCATCACACCGCCTGCGCGATGCACATCTTCCATATGATATTCTGCCGTCGCTGGCGCCACTTTACTTAAGCAAGGCACTTTACGTGAGATTTTATCAATATCTGCCATTTTAAAATCAAGTTCGGATTCATGCGCAGCTGCCAACAAATGTAGGACGGTATTGGTTGACCCTCCCATCGACACATCGAGTACCATCGCATTCTCAAATGCTTTCATGTTCGCAATATTGCGTGGCAACACACTATAATCATCTTGCTCATAATGTCGTTTTGCTAAGTCAACAA
>JBLIIL010000032.1:0-23747 GCA_047634755.1 Methylophilaceae bacterium | reverse complement strand
CATGAGCTTAGCCTTACCTAAATAGGCATATCTAAAGCGCCACCACTTACCGCCCTTTTTAGCAATCAAAATAGATAATCCGCGTTCATCCGTTATTGAGTAGTCTTTATCGGCAGCCTTGGCATTGCGCACCTTAACATCTGTAAGCGACATATGTATAACACCTTTTTTGTATGACTGAGTTATACATCAAGTTATACATATAATGAATGGATGTCAATAGACGAAATAGGATGGTAATAGACACGAATGCAACATTATTAACTTACTCAATAAAATATAACTATCTGATATTTAAGCAATATAATGTTACTAATGGATGGCGCAAGACTATTTTAGACAATAAAAAAGGCCACCACAAGGGTGACCTTTTTTATTAATTGGTGGAGCAGGCGGGAATCGAACCCGCGTCCGCAAGCCCTCCACAGACAGTTCTACATACTTAGCTGTGTTGTTTAAATTTAACGGTACACCCACCAACGAGCAAGCGAATGTGACGCGAGTTACCTTGGATTTAACAATATATTAAGTAACCCAATATTATGCGATTCCCTCTATATGACATTGCTTGCTAGTTACCTAGCCTGGGCGAGGAAACCCCCAGAGCAACGTTTAGCGGCCTAAGCTGCTAAAGAGTAAGTTTCGTCGTTTGCGACTATACTTTTTCCAGATGGATTTACGAGGAAACCTGAAACCCTCGGTATGCCCTGCATGCTTTGTAGCCCACGTCGAAACCAAGTCAGCCCCAGTGTGTTACACATTGCATTTATTACTGACACGTCCATATTTAACGAATCTACCATTATTATACGCTTAATTTTATTGCTCGCCTTTTTAGTTAGAATCTTTCGCTATTTAGCTCTAGAATAGAACCATGACTCAGCGACATCATCACATTCTTAAAAACGATCCTAAGCTTTGGCTGAAATTACTGCCTAAGCTAACTGCAGATAGCAATAAGTACACGCGCGGCCACACAATGATTGTCGGTGGTTATCCGCTGACAGGAGCATCTCGACTTTCTGCTTATGCGGCTGCACGTATGGGTAGCGGACTTACTACCCTACTCGTGCCAGAAGTGGCTTTTGCTATCTATGCCAGCGCACTGACTAGCATCATGGTGAAGCCATTTGGTGATATTGAAACATTTAACCATTCGATTAACAGTAAACGGATTACTAGTTTCTTAATGGGGCCTGGCGCTGGCGTGAGTGATAATACGCGGTCGCAATCACTAAAACTCCTCGATACGCATTGTCCTGTTGTATTGGATGCAGATGCATTAACGGCCTTTCAAGGCGAGTTAAACTTACTCAGTAGTTATCTGCATGCAAACTGCGTATTAACACCGCACGAAGGTGAATTTAAGCGATTATTTAGCTTAACGGATGACCATGTATTGAGTGCGCAGCAAGCCGCGAAAGTGTGTGGTGCGATTGTTGTATTAAAAGGCAGTGAAACAGTGGTTGCCGCACCAAATGGTCAAACAATGGTGAATGACAATGCACCACGAACGTTAGCAACAGGCGGCGCGGGCGATGTATTGGCAGGCATGATTGCAGGGTTAATCGCGCAAGGCATGCCAGCATTTGAAGCGGCTAGCGCAGCGGTTTGGATACATGGCGAAGCGGCTAAACTGTTTGGGCTTGGTTTAATCGCGGAAGATTTACCGCCTTTATTGCCGAAAGTACTTAAAACGCTACAACAATAAAGCGCTTATTTCACCTACTTATTGTGTGCGCGCATAATTCGTGCTTTATCGCGCTCCCAATCACGTTCCTTAATGGTGTCACGTTTATCGTGTTGTTTCTTACCTTTACCCAAGCCGATTTCGACTTTGATACGACCGCCTTTGTAATGCATATCTAAAGGTACTAAGGTATAACCTGCACGTTCAACCTTGCCGATTAGTTTGGCAATTTCTTCATTATGTAACAATAACTTACGCGTTCTAATGGCATCTGGGCGGACATGAGTTGATGCCATACCTAACGGAGTAATATGACAGCCGATTAAGAAAATCTCACCGCGCATAATGACCACGTAGGCTTCTTTAATGTTGATGCGGTGATCGCGGATGGCTTTGACTTCCCACCCTTCTAGGACGATACCTGCTTCGTACTTATCTTCGATGAAATAGTCGAAATAGGCTTTTTTATTTTGGGCAATGCTCATGAGTTAATGCTAAATAGCTTAAAATAAGTATTTTACGCTAGTTTAGAGAACGGCTTTAATGAATAAGGTAGAAAAGACAGTTTTAGTGATGCACTCAGCACAGGAGATGTTTATTCTTGTGGACAAGGTGGAAGATTATCCGAACTTTTTACCATGGTGCGGCGGTGTCGATTTGCATGAACGTGACGATGTCACGACCAGTGCGACACTGCATATTAACTACCATGGCGTTAAACAAAACTTTACGACAGTGAATAGCAAGGTCTACCCTACTCGCATGGATATTACACTTAAAGATGGGCCGTTTAAACACTTAACGGGAGATTGGCGCTTTATTGAATTACGCGCAGATGCCTGTAAAATTGAATTTCGGTTGAATTATGCGTTTGCGAATAGCTTTCTTGAAAAACTTATTTCTCCTGTGTTTAATCATATTGCCGCTACATTTGTTGACAACTTTGTAGATCAAGCTGATAAAATTTATGCTGTTAAAAGGGATTTATCTTGAGTAATAATGACCATATCACAGTGGAAGTCGCTTACGCATTACCACAACAGCAGTTAATCATTCCAGTACAAGTGTTGCCAGAAACAACGGCTGAGGCAGCAATTGAGGCGTCGGGGATTACGGCAAAGTTTCCTGAAATTGACTTAACCAAAAACAAAATCGGTATTTTTGGTGTATTGACCAAACTAGATACACCTTTACGTCATTTCGATCGAGTCGAGATTTATCGCGCTTTAATTGCTGACCCTAAAGAAATGAGAAAGCAACGTGCTGCCGATGGAAAAGCCATGAAAAAAGGCGGATGATAGTTTCCGCATATTTCAGAACAAAACCTAATTAATTACAATGCTGCCGCATCTCAGATTCAGCTTGCGCCTTGCGCGCATCTAAACCAGCATCGTCAAAATATTGACGCTCACCGTTTTCATCCATTTCATAAATCCGACCGCCTTGAGCAAAGGTTTTATAGTTGGATCTAGCGCCACGGCAGTTTTCCCCTCTGTTCTTTTCTTGCGCAACCTTATTTTCTTTTTCTTTCTTTTCTTGCTCCGCTTTTTCTGTACGGATACGAGCAGCTTTGTCAAGATCAACTTCCTGCTCTACGTTTTTAGTTGGTTTTTCTACGCTTTCAGTAGTTGGTTCGGCTGCAGGTGCTTTTGGCTTGGCTGCACTCGTCTTGCCAATTTCATCTACTTTTAACGTGTCCTTTGGTAGTGTATCTGAATAATGGGTCACACCATTTTTGTCTTTCCATTTATAAATTTTGGCATCTGCCAACACAGGGAATACTAATGCAATCACCAAAGGTAAAGTAAGGGGTAATGTGCGTAATTGTTTCAATTTCATTGCATGCCTTTTCGACAATATTTAAGTTAAGAATCTAGATTACAACAAGCTTGTCTGCTCTGCTAATATAAAAACGGGTCAAATCAATGCAAGTTGACACATTCTGTAACAAAAATCACAAGGAAAATTGATGCGTTTTGCAGCTAATTCTGTATAATCGTTTTTTGGGATTAAAGGATTACTCATGCGTTTGCTGCAACAAGCTCTCACTTTTGATGATGTTTTATTAGTTCCCGCGCATTCTATCGTAATGCCGCGCGAGGTTGACTTAAGCACTCAATTCACTCGTAACATCAAATTAAACATCCCACTCACCTCTGCGGCAATGGATACGGTCACCGAAGCACCCTTTGCCATCGCGCTTGCACAAGAAGGTGGTTTAGGGATTATTCATAAAAATATGACGCCGCTAAAACAAGCTGCGCATGTGTCTCGTGTAAAACGTTTTGAATCTGGCATTGTGAATGACCCAGTGACCATTCAAAGCCACATGACAGTCCGCGACGTGCTAGAACTAACTAATTTACATAAGATCTCTGGCTTACCTGTTGTTGATAGCAGTAAAGTGGTTGGTATTGTCACCAACCGTGATTTACGTTTTGAAACCAACTTAGACCAACCGATTAAAAACATCATGACGTCACGTGAGCGTTTAATTACAGTTAAAGAAGGTGCGCCACGTGAAGAAGCGATTGAGCTATTACACAAACATCGCTTAGAACGTGTATTGGTGATTGATGATGAATATAATTTAAAAGGCTTAATTACCGTTAAAGATATTCAAAAATCAAGCGACCACCCAAACGCATCGAAAGACGGCAAAGGTCGTTTACGTACTGGTGCAGCTGTTGGTGTCGGCGAAGGGACTGAAGAACGTGTTGCCTTACTAGCTGAAGCGGGTGTAGACGTGATTGTGGTTGATACGGCACATGGCCATTCACAAGGTGTACTTGATCGTGTGAATTGGGTGAAAAAGAATTACCCTAACATTGAAGTCATTGGTGGCAACATTGCCACTGCTGATGCGGCAAAAGCATTAGTTGATGCAGGTGTTGACTGTGTAAAAGTGGGTATTGGCCCAGGCTCTATTTGCACCACGCGTATTGTCGCTGGTGTTGGCGTACCGCAAATCACGGCGATTGATAATGTAGAAGCAGCATTACGCGGTTCAGGCGTGCCATTCATTGCTGATGGTGGTATCCGCTTCTCTGGCGACATATCAAAAGCCATTGCTGCTGGCGCTTATAGCGTGATGCTAGGCGGCATGTTTGCAGGCACTGAAGAGTCTCCTGGCGAGGTTGAACTATACCAAGGTCGTTCATATAAATCCTACCGTGGTATGGGTTCTATTGGCGCCATGAAAAAAGGCTCTAGCGATCGTTACTTCCAAGATAACAATGGTAATGCAGACAAACTGGTGCCAGAAGGCATTGAAGGTCGCGTCCCTTACAAAGGTAGCGTAGTCCCTGTGATTCATCAACTCATGGGCGGCTTACGTGCTTCCATGGGCTATGTTGGCGCAAAAAACATCACAGAAATGCGTGAGAAGGCAGAATTTGTCCAAATCACTAGCGCTGGTATGCAGGAGTCGCATGTCCATGATGTGCAGATTACTAAAGAAGCACCAAACTACCGCGTAAACTAAATTTAACGACTAATCTTTAACAACTAAACCTCTGGACAAACACTTTGAAAGCTGTTTGCCCAAATTTATATATGGCACTACCAAATATGACGCACTCAAAAATTCTTATTCTTGATTTTGGCTCACAAGTCACGCAGCTGATTGCCCGTCGCGTACGCGAAGCGAATGTTTATTGCGAGATTCATCCTTGCGATGTATCGGATGACTTTGTGCGTGATTTTAGTGCAGATGGCGTCATTCTTTCTGGCAGTCATGCAAGCGCATATGAAGAAGAAACTGATAAAGCACCACAAGCCACATTTGAACTAGGCGTTCCTGTTCTTGGTATTTGTTACGGCATGCAAACCATGGCACAGCAATTAGGCGGTAAAGTTGAAGCAGGAACGAAGCGTGAATTTGGCTACGCACAAATGCGCGCACGCGGTCACTCTACCCTCTTCCACGATATTCAAGATGAGACTAATGCAGAAGGTCACGGCTTATTAGACGTATGGATGAGCCATGGCGACAAAGTGACTGCAATCCCTGAAGGATTCAAAGTGATTGGCAGTAACGAGACAACACCGTTTGCTGCGATTGCGGATGAAGCGCGTCAATTCTATGGTGTGCAGTTCCACCCAGAAGTCACCCATACAAAACAAGGTCAAGCCATGCTTGAACGCTTTGTATTGGATATCTGCCGAGCCAAACCTGATTGGATCATGGGCGACTATATTGCTGAAGCCGTTGCTAATATTAAAGAACAAGTGGGTGATGAAGAAGTCATTCTTGGTTTATCTGGTGGTGTAGACTCTAGTGTTGCAGCCGCGTTGATTCAACGTGCAATTGGGAGTCAACTGACTTGCGTATTCGTTGATCACGGCCTACTTCGTTTGAATGAAGGCGACATGGTCATGAAGATGTTTGCTGGGCAACTAGATGTAAAAGTGATTCGTGTTGATGCCTTGGATCAATTCATGGGCAAACTCGCAGGCGTGAGTGACCCAGAAGCTAAACGTAAAATCATTGGTGGTGAGTTTGTTGAAGTGTTTCAGGTAGAGGCGAAAAAATGTGCGAATGCTAGGTGGTTAGCACAAGGTACGATTTACCCTGACGTGATTGAGTCTGGCGGTGCTAAATCCAAAAAATCCGTGACAATTAAGAGCCATCACAACGTAGGTGGTTTGCCTGAGAAGCTAGGCTTGAACTTATTAGAACCATTACGTGACTTATTTAAAGATGAAGTGCGCGAACTAGGTGTAGCACTAGGTCTACCGCGCGAAATGGTTTACCGCCATCCGTTCCCTGGCCCTGGTCTAGGTGTGCGTATTTTAGGTGAAGTAAAACGCGACTTTGCCTTATTACTGCAACGCGCCGATGCTATTTTCATCGAAGAGTTGAACAATACGATCGATGAAGAAACAGGTAAAACTTGGTATGAGTTAACTAGCCAAGCCTTCACTGTGTTTTTACCAGTTAAATCAGTGGGCGTCATGGGTGATGGTCGTACTTATGAGTACGTTGTTGCATTACGCGCCGTTGTGACTAGCGACTTTATGACAGCGAATTGGGCAAAATTGCCTTATGCTCTACTCGGCAAAGTTTCGAACCGTATTATTAACGAGGTGCGTGGTATTAATCGGGTTGTATATGACGTATCAGGTAAGCCGCCCGCTACCATCGAGTGGGAGTAGTTATTTAAGTTTAAGTTATTGATTTACATGATATATGACTTACACATTTGTTTCACACACAAAATCAATCGTTGATTTCATTGATGTTTTTTCGTACAGTTACACAGAATGGTGCACAAACGTGTAACTACTGAAAATAATAGTAACTCTGCAAGCAAACTTGACACTTAAAAAAACAAAACTTTGCTGAAGAAGAAATAGCAATATTTGACGAAGCTTGTGTGTACAAGCGAGGTGAGTATTGGCAGTTTCGCTTGTGGTTGCCTAGATGACTGACTGGCATAGTGAGGCGCTGTGTAAATACTTTTGTCTAATTACAACACACAGCACTAGACGTTGAAAAAACGTGTTTTTCAATATTCTTTAAAATCTATATGATGACATAGATACTTATTCAAAGGAGATGTGTGATGAAATCATATGACGAATTAAAGGCAAAAAATGGAAACTATCCGACAGCAGATGGCGGAAGCTAAGAAGAACGAACGAACGCACTCAAAGAAGTGAAGCGGCTATACAAAGAGTTTGGCTTTACGGCTGGGATGCTTAAAGGCGCACTGGCTGAAGGTAGGAGAAAGTTCAAGTGATGTTGAAGGCTAACTTTTTAGTTTGGATACTTGGCGCCTTAGCTATTTATGGTGTCTCAGACAGCTTTTACGTTGTAAAATTTATCGTTCCAGTATTGGTTGCATCTTCATTGGCATTTCTACTTTCAAAGTATCGCCTAAGGTATGTGGAGTATTTACTTTTCTTCACAATATCAATTGCAAGTTTGTTGGGCTTAACTGAAACCCTTACGGGCTCTCACGCAGAAAGTAGCAATGCACTTTTGTTTGGACTGTCGTTTTATTCCGCCTCAATGGCTTATCTTATAGCTCAAAACAGATTTAACTATGGAAGTGTTTTATCTGTATCTAATCCATTATTACTAAGTACTGGGCCGATTGCGCTATTCCTCCAGCGCATTACACATAAGAGTTTAAAAAGGCGAATTGAATATTATTTCCCTTTCATCATTGTAGGTACGTTCATGTTCCAAATAGTAGGAAGTCCGTTGACGAAATTTTTCTTCCTAATAGAAAACACTGATGCTGTATCCTCGCTCGCTTTTGCGGCAATATTTGAATTATTTGTTTATGTTAATTTTTGTGGGCTATCACTTCTAATATACGGAGTATTTGGGGTATTTGGGTATCGTATTCCACTTAACTTTAACCAGCCTTTCTCTAGCAGGAATATTGTTGAATTTTGGAGAGGATGGCATACGTCGCTTTCTCAAGTTCTAAAGGTGCTCTTTTACAATCCGCTTCGCAAGAGGTATTCATTATTTTATGCATTGCTTGGGGTGTATGTCGCTTCATCTATGTGGCATGGAGTGACTTTTAATTTTCTTTTGTGGGGCTCGTTTCATGCATTCTTTTTTTGGTTATCAATTAAAATTTTGAAGCAGAATAACTCCTTATTACCGCTCGTATTGCTACCGTTCATTATTGTTGTGGGTAGGTTGATATTTGCTGACAGCGATACAGATAGATTACTTGAAAAGTTATCATTTTCGTTTGATGGCTTGAGTGGCATTTCTGAGATGATTAATGTGCCAACTTACTCTCTTGTTGCGTTATTGTTTGGCATGTCAATTATTGCAAGTGAATTCATATTCAGAAACGCGAAAGTGATGCAGAAACGAAACTACAAATTTCTAAGAACTCCTTTTGCTCTTTTAGTTTTATGTGGCTTTGGGGTTTTATTCGTATCAAATGTGGGAGTAGACTATGCTGTATATGGGCAGCGTTAATCGTTTAATCTTTTGGATGCTAATACCTCTGCTTCTGATATCCTACCTCGCTTTTAGGGTTGTAGAGTGGCGCATGCTGGATGATGGGAGGCGATCATTAATCGCAGAGCATCATGCTGTGAATTTGAGTGATCGTAATGATATAAACTGTCTTATTCTGGGTGGCTCAAATGCAGTATTCAGTTTGAGCGCAGAGCAAATGTCAACTGAGAGTGGTTTAAAATGTTATAATTTAAGTCTGCTCAATGAAGGATTTTCTGATAAAGCATACTTTGATTTTATTAATAGTATGCCTATTGACAGAATGAGGATCACAAGTGTGTTTTATAGCTCAGTGTACCCTTTGACGAGAAAATATTTTGCTGAAAGAATGCAAAACAATGAAAGCAAGATGGGTATAAGCGGAAAACAAGATTTCCAATTATTAGGACGCTCTTTAGCAAGCTATTTAAAAAATATGTTGCAAGGTAAGCCTTTCCAACATCATTATCCAAGCCCAACTTCAAGTGGCGATTTTAATTTTGACTTATATGATAGGTGTGACTCTGAAAGCATCAATGATGATTGGACTCTAGTGAGTGTTGATGATGCGTTTCGGAATTGGTTTGGTGGCAATCTTTTGACTGTGCGAAGTCAATTCCAGAATGCCCAGATATATTTTGTTTTGCCGTCAACACTTCGAAGTAACGTAAGTGATGAAGAGCTAACCACTTTCTCCAATTTGTTGCAAATAGAAGTTACGAAGCAATCTGTTACCTATATAGAACAGTCGCCGTTTCAAAGCCGTGATGTTTTATGTGATAGCACGCATCACGCCAACTCGCATGGAAGGAGAATCAGAACTTCTGAATTGCTGACGCTTTTACATGCTCAGAATGATTAACATTGTTTGAAATTTTAATGTAAATGAGTGAGTGGTACGACAGTTAAAAGAAGCCAAGTGGTGACTTTCGCAAGTTGCTATAAGAGCTCGTTGGTAAAGTTAATGCACAACGCAAAGAACTCAAGAGAAGAAACAACAAAGCTAGCAAAACTAGAAGGTATTGCGGAGAAGTTGGAACGTGGAGTCAACGTGCAAAATCACCAGTTTCATACTTGGCTAAGTAAAGATGAGTACGAACAAATAGCTGCTGAATGGGACACGCAAAAGCATCTTAGAGAAGAGCTTCAAGATAAACCAAGTGAGCTACATCGCTACGAGGATAAGTTGAAAGAGGCGATTATGATGCGTAATCGTTCTGATGCTTACCATCGAAAAGGTAAGAAGTCTGCAGCATATAAGTTGGACAGCAAGTGCGAAATCTTATGTGAAAATGTACTAGAGGTACTTCAAGAAATTGTTGCTGCTGATGCTAGCTTGCAGATTTGCTTTGATAGAAATTTAAACTTCGGACACGGTAGTTTAATTAATGCAAGTCTTGGCTATTTACCGCGCTTGGTTACATCACGCAGTATAGAGAAGCTGCGTGACGATACTTGTTTAGTGAAAAAGATAGGCGTAAAAATATGTGTTGTTGAACGTGCAATTTATAGGATAGGTTTAGACGCAGAAGTACCGTCCAAAGGTGATAGTTTTATGCTAGAAAAGTTTCTGAACACAAACGACTAATCTTCGGATGACAGCCACCTAACTCTGAAAGCACAATACTTTTAGCTAACAAGGAGGCTATTATGACTGTACTTAATACACTGAATTTCGTTGCATTTAACCCACTTCAAAACAACAATCCAATCGCTGTTTGTCGCCGTAAGTTGATGGCAAAGATAGATGAGAAAATCCGACTTGCAACAAATAAAGACTACACGCCCACGCAGCATAAATGGGTTACTGATGACGAAGGTAAACAAACCAAAGTTAAAGTTGCCAAACGTATTAAGCGTTGGTGGACTGCTAGTGTTGATAGAAAGATTAACCTAGTAGTGCGTTATAGAAGCAAGCCTCTAGAGTTCGCCAAAGGCAAGAATGCTATTGAACTAGCAAGCGAAGCTGAGGTATCTAATTCGCTGCGTAAGGTTCGTTAAGCTGCTGAACTTGGTGAGTAGATGCGCTAATAGAACAGTTAGCACAGTTTGGCAGACGAGTTACACAGAAGAAAAAATGACAAAGTTAATGATGAACGTGTATGGTTTATGCACGTTCTTCGTCTTACAGTATGCGAGTGTAGATTGCGAAAACTATTGAATTGCAATAGGTACGTAAGCGTAGAAAAAACGTGCAGAGTGATTGGTGACATACACACTTGTTATACACCTACTATTAGGTGGCTATAAGTTATTTATATAAAAAAAATAAAAACCACGTTACTACTGAGTGGGAATAGTATTTACTACTTAAATAATTGATTTTATTGGAAATAAAAGTTACACAATAATTTCACATTGTTTTAAAGTTATTGTTTTTTATAGTTTTTGAAATTACAGTTACACTTTATGTTAACTATTGTTAACCGTTGTAGTTTTGAAAGATTATGGCACTCAAAAAAACAACTTTTTAAAGTCAAGGGATCCCGTGTCAATCACGGCAGAGCCGTTATGCTGGTGGTGCGTCATCAAAGCTTGTTTGAGAAATGGTTAACGTAACTGGGGTCACGGAGAAGTAGGGCGCCAGTGCAGTATTCGTTAAAGTAAGTGCCGGAATAAGACTGTAAACACCTGCATTGATATAAGATGCCAAACTTGGAAGGCTTACCGTCATCATACTCACACAACATGAGGCTGATAGACTTACTGGTTCGCTGTACGCCGTACCATTGAATACCTTAGCGAAGTTTGTGTTTGATAGCGTAAGCGTTTTGTTAATATTGGCAAGTATTGGTTTGCCGGGACTTGAGCTAGCTGTCCACGCGCTACCGAAATCTTCCGCTAAAACTTGTCCTCCACCTACCGAAGTTGCGCCGGCAGTGCCTGTAACATTTCCCGATGAGTAGCTGGTTGTAACTGCGCCTTGACCCACACCACTACCAACAAGACCGCCAACTCCCGCGGCGTATCCGGCTACATTGCCCGATGAGTAAGAGTTTAAGATTCTGCCTGAATTGCTTCCTACAAATCCACCTGTCGATGCGCCAACGGTTTGGGGTGTTGGCGCCGGTGCTGCAAGAGACCAGCCCGTGCCTGATACATTACCTACTGCAAAACTTTGGCTGATTAAACCCAGCGTGTTACTACCCACTAAACCGCCAGTGCCTGCACCACCGCCATTAACGTTCCCTGACGCAAAACTCTGATAAATTTCGCCACTAGTATTACTACCAACCAGTCCACCTGTACCTGCCGCTACACTCATCACATTGCCCGTTGCATAGCTGTTACTGATGTTGCCAGAGGCTGCACTACTTCCCACTAAACCGCCAGTGCCTGCGCCATCACCCTGAATATCTCCAGAGGCACAACTGTTAGTAATAGAAACAGATGCTGCGATGCTTCCAACTAGACCGCCAGTAGCAGCACCGATGTTGGTAACTTTCCCTGTGGTAAAGCTGTTACTAATGTTGCCAGATCCGGCAAGGCTTCCCACTAGTCCACCGACGCCTGCGCCTGATCCATTCACTGAACCCGTGGTATAGCTGTTATTAATGTTACTGTTGCCTGTGCCAACGATCGTACCCACTAATCCGCCTGTACCAGCATTGCCATTCACAATAACATTCTGTGCGTAGCTATTATTAATCGTAGTGGATGCCATGTTGCCAACCAGTGCGCCAGTACTGGCGGCACCAGTTACAGAGCCATTTACTAGACCGACGTTTTGAATTGTTGCACCTGAAACGTTGGCAAATAAGCCGGTACTTGCAGCACCAGTGATGGAAATCTCGGAAATGATATGCCCTAAACCGTCAAATATACTGTTGAAGCTAGCTACAGGTGTGAAGGGTGTGTAGTTAAGATTTATATTTCCGCCGAGCGCATAATTAGTGCCTACTGACATGCCTTGCAAATCAAGCGCCGCAGTGATGACGGTGTAACTTTCTAGCGGACCCGAACCTTGTTGAGTGGTGAAGTTACCAGTACCAGACGACAGGTTGATTGAAGCGCCGTTTGTAATGGCTATGTTGTTAGCACCCAAGTTCAGGGAGTTGGTATTTAACGTACCGCCCACATTCACCGTGCCAACCTGCATGTCACTCATCAGCTCAATTCTGCCAGAAACCATTTGTACAGTGCCATTCACCATTTGCATGGTGCTTGCTTCAATAATACCCGTGTTATTCACCATTGCCGTGGTAATGGCATCGGCGGCTTTAGCCGACATAAACACCTGACCTCCATTGGCTTCAATCAATTGCTTGTTATCCACTAAGGCTTTAAAAGCGCCTTTGTCAATATTAAAGCCGAGTAATGAGTCTTGGCTTAAATTAAGCGTCACTTGATCACCCGCAGCCAACACCGCTTTACCTAATGTGGCTGAGATAATGCCATCGTTCATGACTTCTGGAGCTAATAAGGCAATGTAGCCGCTTTGCGCTGCGGTTAACGTTCCTTGGTTGGTAATACTGCCGGCGCCACCGTTATTGGCAAAGTTATATTTGCCTGCCAAAAAGTCATCATTACTCAAACTTAAAGTAGACGCCACTAAACCACCGACGTTGACTTGTGAGCTAGCACCAAACAATACGCCGTTAGGGTTTAGTATAAAGACCTGACCATTAGCGCTCATGGCACCAAAAATCTGGCTATTACTTTGGCCGATGACTCGGTTAAGTACAATAGATGAGCTATTCGGTTGGTTAAAGCGCACAGCTTCATTGGCGGCAATGCTGAAGTCTTGCCAGTTAATGGCGAGGTTTTGAGTGCTTTGATTAATGGTGGTGGCATTACCTGCTTGACTAATGCTAGCCTGACCGGCCACTACTTGGCCACCGATAGGCGCAGCTAGTGCTGGCGGCGCTAGTGCCAGCGACAGTGCCGCCGCTGCCGCAGTAGCGGCGACCATGACTTTACTGCGTGAAGCTGATTTACCCTGACCCTTGGCAGATTCTGCCACAGCGACCCAGATATTCAATGTTTGATTCCAAACTAGGCGGTAGATACGGTTTAACGAGGCGTGGTGTTTCATATCGTTCTCAGTTTTTTAACATTAATTACAATTATTTTACCACCTTTAATAATATATATTTATATTATTGCTTGATATCACTGCCTATTTAAATAGATTGAAGTGCTAAGCCAAAGCCGGTTGTCCTTTGATAAATAAGAAAACATACTTTAATTTGTTCTTTTTTTTATAAAAGGAGTAATAAATGGCTCAAGCAAAAAACTTACGCAATCTGAAATTGATCAAGTCTTAAGATTTACCAGAAAACAGAGATACGTAATTAGAGATCGTACTTTAATTCTTACTAGCTTTTGGTCTGGCATGAGGGTGGGAGAAATCGCAAACTTAAAAATGGGCAATCTTTTCAACACAGATGAATCAATTAAAGCGGGTGAAGTACAGACAAAAGTTATTTACATAATGCCAATGTAATGCAAGCACCTGAGAAAATAGTTGAAGAAGAAGCATAAACAATTGAATAAAATTGATATAAGCGCAAAAAGTCACCTAAAGTGGCTTTTTCTTAATCTAAGCCCATGACTGAAAAGATAAAAAATGAGATAATAGACTGCTTTAGTAATTTCCTTCTTTTTAGTTACACACTATATAACTCAACGAAACTGAGATGTTGATTTTTATAATAAAAATCAATAAAATCAGATACTTATTAATATATTAATTACACATAATTTATACAGTTTATATAAGGCATTGATTTGAAATGAAAATTAGCAAAAAATTTACTGAGTGCGAGTAAAGCTGCAGCATGAGCCGCGGCTTTGTTAAAGAGGATGACTTAGAGCATACAGGGACAGACTTACCCGAGCGCCAGATTAGTACACATCCAAACTATGTGACGCCAGTTGGGTTAAAGCAGCTAGAAGATGAAGCCAATGCGTTAGATAAAACACGTGCTGATTTGGTTAGTCAGAAAGATAACGAAGCGGCTAAGCAAAAATTAGCAGTAGCAGATCGTGATTTACGCTATTTGTCAGCGAGACTAGAGCAAGCGATTTTGGTTGAGCCTGCAGAACAAGATAAAAGCACGGTTTTATTTGGTGCGAAGGTGCAAGTAGAAGATGAAGACGGCGAGCTATTGCAGTTTCACCTTGTTGGTGAAGATGAAGCAGATATTGCACAACAAAAAGTGAGCTATGTCTCCCCGATTGCCAAAGCGCTGATTGGCCGAAAAGTGGATGACAGTGTAATGTGGGAACGCCCTGCTGGGGCGATTGAATTAGAAATTATTGAAATAACGTATTAATGTATTAATTTAAACTATAGCAGTAATGAAAGTATTTATATGGAAGTAACAGAAGCAATCGTTAAACGTCGGTCGATCAAAGCATTCGATCCCGCGCATGAAATGTCGGATAAAGAAATTAGCAAGCTATTGGCGCTTGGCATGCTATCACCGACGGCATTTAACATTCAGCACTGGCGCTTTGTCGTTGTGACAGATCCAGTGTTACGTCAGAAAATTCGTGCGGCTAGTTGGAATCAAGCGCAAGTCGAAGATGCATCATTATTGATTGTGTTAACCGTCGATTTAAAAGCATGGAAAAAAGATCCTGCACGTTATTGGGTGAATGCCCCGAAAGCAGCACAGGACATCATGATTCCTATGATTGGTAATTTCTACAATAAAAAAAACCAATTGCAACGGGATGAAGGCATGCGTTCAGGCGGCATGGCTGCCATGACATTAATGCTCGCCGCTAAAGAAATGGGTTATGACTCATGCCCGATGGATGGCTTCGATTTTGATGTGGTTGGCAAGCTCATCAACTTACCTGAAGACCATACGCCGGTCATGTTTGTGGCAATTGGAAAAGCATTAGAAAAAGCACGCGCACGTGGCGGTCAATTGGATATGGATGAAGTCGTTATCTACAACAAATTTTAAGATTAGGCTGGAAATTTAAAACCCTCTCAGCATTATTGATTTAATTAAAAAAGTTTAGAAAGTTAATTTAGAAAAGTTATGTTAATCGCAAATAATATTACTATGCAGTTTGGCTCTAAGCCGCTGTTTGAAGATGTTTCAGTCAAGTTTGGTGACGGCAATCGTTATGGCTTGATTGGTGCTAATGGTTGTGGAAAATCCACCTTTATGAAAATCCTCGCTGGCGCATTAGAGCCATCTAGCGGCAATGTGTCATTAGACAAGAATGAACGTATGGCTTTTCTACGCCAGGACCAATTTGCTTTTGAAGACAAACGCGTCATTGACGTTGTGATGATGGGCCATGAGCAAATGTGGGCAGCAATGACGGAGCGTGATGCGATTTACGCCAACTTAGAAGCCACAGAAGGCGATTACATGAAGGCGGCTGAACTTGAGGGTGTGTTTGCTGAGTATAATGGCTACACCGCTGAAGCACGTGCTGGTGAGCTCCTCCATGGCGTTGGTATCCCAACTGAGCAGCATTCTGGCCCAATGAGCGAAGTGGCTCCGGGTTGGAAGTTGCGTGTGTTATTGGTACAAGCACTATTTTCGAATCCTGATGTTTTGCTACTGGATGAGCCAACCAATAACTTGGACATTAATACCATTCGCTGGCTAGAGGACGTGGTGAATAACCGTGACTGTACCATGGTGATTATTTCGCATGACAGGCACTTCTTAAACCAAGTGTGTACGCATACTTGTGACATGGATTACGGCAAGATCACGTCTTATCCTGGCAATTATGATGATTATATGGAAGCCAGCATTGCGGCACGCAATCAACAAGCAAGAGATAATGCGAAAGCTAAACAACAAATTGCTGAGTTACAAGACTTTGTACGCCGCTTCTCTGCCAATGCTTCTAAAGCGAAACAAGCTACCAGTCGTGCTAAGCAGTTGGATAAAATCAAAGTGGAAGACTTCAAACCTTCTAGTCGTCAATATCCGTTTATACGCTTTGAATATGATCCGAAAGACAAACTACACCGCAATGCAATTGAGATGAAAAAAGTCGGCCATGGTTTTGATGAAAAAGACTTATTTAAAGACTTTGAAGTCATCTTTGAAGCAGGGGAAAAAGTCGCCATTATTGGTGAAAATGGTATGGGTAAAACCACGCTATTACGCTGCTTATCGCAAGATTTAAAGCCGAAGTATGGTGAAGTGAAGTGGGCAGAAAAAGCCAATATTGGTTATTTTGCACAAGATCACGAATATGAGTTCAACAAAGGTGAAGACTTATTTGAATGGATGTCGCAATGGCGCAAGCCTGGCGATGATGACAACACGGTTCGAAGCATGTTAGGCCGTTTGCTATTTGGTAGTGAAGCAACGAAAAAAGCCGTTAACGTGCTATCTGGTGGTGAAAAAGGTCGTTTGCTTTACGGACGATTGATGCTTGAAAAAACCAATGTGTTATTGATGGATGAGCCAACCAACCACATGGACATGGAGTCGATTGAAGCACTGAATACGGCGCTCGATAAATACAACGGCACCCTCTTCTTTGTGAGCCATGACCGTGAGTTTGTGAGCTCTATCGCAACCCGCATCTTAGATGTCACAGCGGATGGCATTGTCGACTTTACGGGTAATTATGAAGATTACCTTGCTAGCCAAGGCGTAGAATAAGTTGGCAATTAAATCAACCATCTTTAAGGCGAGTCTACAAATTGCTAATATGGACAGCCATTATTATGCTGAACATCCGTTAACGATCTCGCGCCACCCTTCTGAGACGGATGAACGCATGATGGTGCGTATGCTGGCCTTTGCACTCAATGCTGGAGAGTACCTAGAATTTGGGCAAGGCATGACGGATGATGAGTCTGCTGACCTATGGAAAAAGGACCTCACAGGCGCGATTGAGCTATGGATAGATGTCGGCCTGCCTGATGAGAAATTCATTCGTAAAGCTTGCGGACGTGCGAACCACGTAGTGTTGTATTGCTATGGTGGTAATGCAGCTAAGCTATGGTACGAACAGAATGCAAAAGGCTTTATCCGCTTAAAAAACCTCACTTTGATTAACTTATCACAAGCTTGTACAGAAAGCATGGAGAAGTTAGTCGAACGCACCATGCAACTACAATGCAACGTGCAAGATGGACAAGTGTGGTTAATGAACAATGAAGACAGTATCCTCATTGAACAAGAAGTGTGGAAAGCGGCGACAAAAACCAATTAACGACCATTCTTAAAGTGCTGAACATTTAACAGTTGCTTCAGATACAAAAAAGCCAAACCTGTTATCGGTTTGGCTTTTTTGTATCTGCCCCGCAGTGAATGCGAAAACAGATACATACTGAATAAAGCGAATTAAGCTTTATGTGATCTCTTACGATCAACCTCAGTTAAACCACGTTTGCGCATACGGATAGTAGTAGGCGTCATTTCGACTAACTCATCATCATCAATAAACTCAACAGCGCTTTCTAATGTTAGTGCGATTGGTGTAATCAAACGAACCGCTTCATCTGTACCAGATGAACGCACGTTAGTGAGTTGTTTACCTTTAATTGGATTAACAACCAAATCGTTATCACGACTATGAATACCGATAATCATACCTTCGTATAATTTATCTCCTGGCTTAGCGAACATTTTTCCACGATCTTGCAATTTCCATAAGGCGTAAGCAACTGCTTCACCTTTTTCAGATGAAATCAATACACCGTTACGACGACCTGGCATATCTGCTTTAGTCGCAGCATATTCATCAAAGATATGTGCCATTAAGCCAGTACCGCGTGTCAATGTTAGGAACTCACCCTGGAAACCAATCAACCCACGTGCTGGAATTTTGTACTCTAAACGGGTACGGCCATTACCATCTGATTCCATGTTTTGCATTTCACCCTTACGGCGACCTAGCTCTTCCATAACAGGACCTTGGTTATCATCTTCAACGTCAACCGTTAAGATTTCATAAGGCTCACACTTCAAACCATCGATTTCACGGTAAACCACTTTTGGTTTACCAACAGCAATCTCAAAACCTTCACGACGCATATTCTCTAACAGAATCGTCAAGTGAAGTTCACCACGACCAGATACACGGAAAACATCTGCATCATCTGTATCTTCAACACGTAACGCAACGTTAACCAATAACTCTTTCGTTAAGCGATCACGAATTTGACGTGAAGTAATAAATTTACCTTCTGTACCAGCCAATGGTGATGTATTAACCATAAAGTCCATGGTTAATGTTGGCTCATCCACACCTAAATGCGGCAAACCAACTGGGTTTTCTTTATCACAAATTGTGTAACCAATACCGATTTTATCTAAACCAGCAACAATAATAATATCGCCAGCTTCAGCCTCAGGCACTTCAACTCGCGCTAAGCCTTCAAAGCCAAGTACTTGGCTAATTTTACCTGTGCCGGCTTGCTCGTCACCGTGCATCACAGCCACTTGTTGACCTGTTTTAACGCGACCATTCAACACTCGGCCAATACCTAAGCGACCTGTATAAGTTGAGTAGTCCAATGCTGACACTTGCATTTGCAATGGAGCTTCAGGGTCACCTTGAGGTGGCTCAACGTGGCTCAGAATTGTTTCAAATACCGCACGCATATTGTCTGTTGTTTCGCTTTCATCCATCATGGCGAAGCCATTTAATGCTGAAGCATAAACAATTGGAAAATCTAATTGCGCATCAGTAGCACCTAAGCCATCGAACAAATCAAACGTTTGATCAATTACCCAAGAGGTACGTGCACTTGGACGGTCAACCTTATTAATGACAACAATTGGTTTTAAACCAAGCGCCAAGGCTTTCTTCGTCACGAAGCGTGTTTGTGGCATCGGGCCATCAACGGCATCAACCATCAATAACACACCATCAACCATACCTAATACACGCTCAACCTCACCACCGAAGTCGGCGTGACCTGGTGTGTCCACGATATTAATGCGTGTACCTTCGTAAGTTAGTGCTGTGTTTTTAGCTAAAATAGTAATGCCACGTTCTTTTTCAAGATCATTACTATCCATAGCGCGCTCTTCCACCGCTTGATGCGATGCAAAAGCACCTGATTGTTGTAGTAATTTATCCACCATGGTTGTTTTACCATGGTCAACGTGGGCGATAATTGCGATATTTCTTAGATTGCGTGCCATTAGTTTTAAGTTGCCATTCAGTTCAGAAGGGCGCGATTCTACCACAAAAACTAAACATTATAATTTGACATTACAAAATAACTCGTTATACTGCGCGCAAGTTAAAACTTTAAAGCTTAAATTGTTTAAGTAGTTTTAGATTCATTGCCCTGACCTTTCGTAACACGTGAAATAGTGTCGTTACATATCATTTTTATCGGTTAGTGGCCATGCCAGCGCGCCGGTAAAAGAAGCTCCTATAATAGTATGTCTTCTGCGTTTATGTTGCTCATCGATTGATGATTTCATCACTCAATGTGCCATTCCGTTCTTGCTTGCGCCCTTTTTTAGTTATTTTGAAAGGGACATCACATTGTCTTCAACACCAGTTACATTTGAATCATTAGACTTACATCCTTCTATCCTTAAAGCCGTTGCAGAGGCGGGTTATATCAACCCTACGCCTATTCAAGCACAAGCGATTCCTGCCGTTTTAGCTGGTCGCGACATACTAGCTTCTGCGCAAACAGGTACAGGTAAAACAGCGGGCTTTACATTGCCAGCATTGAACTTATTAGCAACACCACACGAATCAAACAGCCGCGGCCCACGCATCTTGGTATTAGTACCAACCCGTGAATTAGCTGCGCAGGTAAACGAATCAGCACGTAAGTACGGTAAATTCATCCGTGCACGTACAGTGAGTATCGTGGGGGGTATGCCATATCCACTACAAAACAAACTATTATCACAACCGTTAGACATCTTAGTGGCTACGCCAGGTCGTTTTATCGATCACATGGAACGTGGCCGTATTGACCTAAGCCGTTTACAAATGTTGATTCTTGACGAAGCGGATCGTATGTTGGACATGGGCTTTATGCCAGATGTACAAAAGATTTGTGCTGCATTGCCTGAGTCTCGTCAAACACTATTATTCTCTGCGACACTAGATGGCAACATTGGCCGTATCGCAAAAGACATCTTAAAAGACCCTCTTACCATTGAAGTGGCTGCACAAAAAGAAAAACATGAAAACATTGAGCAACGTTTACATCACGTTGATGACATGACACACAAAAACAAATTGCTTGAGCATCTATTGATTGAACCAGATGTCAACCAAGCGATTATCTTTACGAGCACAAAACGTCACGCTGACTTATTAGCAGAAGACTTATATGCTGCTGGCCATAAAACAGCAGCTTTACATGGTGACATGACACAAGGCGCGCGTAATCGGACATTGACTAAATTACGTCATGGTGATGTTAAAGTTTTAGTGGCAACTGATGTTGCAGCACGTGGTATTGATGTTAAAGGTATCAGCCATGTGATTAACTATGACTTACCTAAATTTGCTGAAGACTATGTGCATCGTATTGGTCGTACTGGTCGTGCTGGTCAAAAAGGCATTGCAATCGCTTTTGCTGGTAATATGGACAGACATGTATTGCGTAAAATTGAGCAATATACAGGTCACCGTCTTGAAGCCACTGTCATCGAAGGCTTTGAGCCTAAGCGCTCTATCAATATGCATACCCCTGATGGCAAACGTGGTAAAGGTCGTGGTGGTGATAGGAATGGTCGTTCTGCTGGTGGTGGTTATAAAGGCCGTAGTGATAGTAGAGGCCGCAGTGATGCACCTCGCGATCGTAATGATAGTGGCCGTAGTTTTGGTGACCGTAATACATCAGGTCGTAGCGATGAGCGTAGCCGCAACACAAATGATAGTGGCAATGGCCGTACCTTTGGCGATCGTGCTGCTGGTGCTGGACGTGAAGGTCGTGACAGAGGCGGTCGTAATGACGCTCCTCGTGGTAACCGCAACGACAGTAGCCGTAGCTTTGGTGGCCGTAATGACCGTAACGTATCAGGCCATTCAGCTCGTGGTGGAAACGAATCGCTCAGTGACAAACCAGCAAGAAGCCGTGCTCCACGTAACGATGACAGAGGCAGCTCTGAAGTGAGTGGTAATAGCGTTAATTATAAAAAAGACACTAACCTACAGTTTGCAAAAGAAGTCGCACGCAATTCAAGCAATGGTCGCAACGCTGGCGGGAACACTGGTTCAAACCGAGGCTCTGCTAAAATCTCAAATGAAAAATTTGGAAAGCCACGCCCACAACGTAGCAACGACAATACAGCAGGTAACACTGCTCCACGCCGTGGTAATGGTAGTGCTAACCGTTCACGTGACTTTGCATAATTAATACGATGACAGAAGAAAATAAAACAGAAAAAGTTAAGCCTGTAGAGCCTAAAGCTGCAGATGTTAAATCAGTAGACAGCTTCGATTCGCTAGGGCTTGCAGCACCATTATTGCAAGCCATCGCGGAAACAGGCTATACCAAACCAACCCCTGTGCAAGCGGAAGCGATTCCGCTGATATTAACCCGCCAAGACTTAATGGCTGGTGCACAAACTGGTACTGGTAAAACAGCCGCTTTTACGTTACCTATTTTGCAACTGCTACTGCCTTTTGCTAGCACGAGTACTTCTCCAGCTAAACACCCTGTTCGCGCACTGATTTTAACGCCGACTAGAGAGTTGGCTATTCAGGTAGAAGAAAATATTAAGGTATACGCTAAAAATACAAACTTACGGAGTTTGGTTGTTTTTGGTGGTGTCGATATTAGAAAACAAACGCCTCACTTGAAGACTGGTATTGAAATTGTTGTTGCGACACCTGGACGTTTGCTAGACCATGTCGAACAAAAAACCATTCAACTGAATCAAGTAAAATTCCTGGTATTAGATGAAGCGGATCGTATGTTAGATATGGGCTTTATGCCTGATTTGAAACGCATTCTTGCTTTGCTCCCTAAAAATCGTCAAACACTGATGTTCTCAGCGACTTTCTCTAAAGAAATTAAGAAACTTTCTGATGAGTTCATGGTGAAGCCAGCATTGATTGAGGTTGCGCGTAGTAATGCAACTAATGAAAATGTAACGCAAAAAGTATTTGCGGTTGAACAGTCGGATAAGCAGGCGTTATTAACGCAATTGCTAAAAAAAGAAGCCAAAGACCAAGTGATTGTGTTTACTAAAACTAAAATCACAGCTAACCGTTTAAGCCGAGCCTTAGAGCGCGAAGGCATTGCTGCCGATGCGATTCATGGTGATAAGACACAGAAAGAGCGTATCGCAGCATTAGATGCGTTTAAAGCGGATACGGTGAAGGTACTGGTCGCAACAGATGTTGCGGCTCGTGGCTTAGATATTAGTGATTTGCCAATGGTAATTAACTATGAGATTCCATCAGCACCAGAAGATTACGTACATCGTATCGGCCGTACTGGTCGTGCGGGTGCAAGTGGTGTGGCGATTTCATTGGTTTCTAGCGATGAAGAGAAGTACTTCATCGAAATTGAGAAGCTCATCAAAAAGACGATTCCACGAGAAACGATGGCTATTTCACGTAGTGGAAGGCCGAATGCTTCATCCAGTTCTCCAAGACCACAGTCGTCAACATCGCACACTAACTCGGCAAAAAGACCGCAAAGAGCACCTGCGAAAAGCAAGGACCCTTGGTTTGATAAACCTTATGAACCTAGCAAGCCTAGTGGTAGAACGACCAATAGCGTGAAGCGGATGCCAGTCAGAAACAATAAAGTACCCGTCGCTGCGTTATTAGGTGGTTTGATTAAAAAATAACAGCTTTAAGATGGAGTAACAGGTAATTACTTGTTACGCATAAAATCGGCAACGCCATACAATTGCGTTGCTATTTTTGTAAGTATTGGCTCTTCAATGCCAATTTTATGCATGGCGCTAATCATGCAGAACATCCATTGATCTCTTTCTGTTTCACCAATCGAAAAGGGCATGTGCCTAGCACGCAACCGTGGGTGTCCATACTGCTCAATATACAGTTGTGGCCCACCCGTCCAGCCTGTTAAGAACATAAAGAGCTTTTCACGTGCTTCTGTTAAATCAGGCGCGTGTATAGCGCGTAGCTCAGTCACTTCCTCTGAACTGTCCATCATGTCGTAAAACGTTTCTACCAGCA